>JBFENN010000007.1:0-38828 GCA_041551115.1 Anaerolineales bacterium | reverse complement strand
TGTGGAATTGGTAGTCTCGGTAGATTTAGCAAGCGCTGTCTGAAACTTGTGATATTTAAAGATCCATCTGTATAAGCAACAAAATCTGCATCACCTCGAATAATCCATCGAAATTTCGCCCTTTCAAGCCCCAATTGGCGAACTTCAGAAAGATCAGCAAGTGCAGGTGCTTTGCATAATTGAACCTGACCTAAATACTTTTTTGAATAATCATGTGCAATTTCTGTGGAGCCATCTGATGATCCATTATCCACGATGATAATTTCATCAGCGAAGTCGATGAATGATTTCAAGCATAATGGAAGTATGGCTTCCTCATTCTGGCAAGCTAGAAGCAGAGAGATTCCGTTAGGTCGGTTGTTCCAATACATTATGCTGTTTAACGCTCTCTTATTGTAGTGACTACCCACTGTACCATCTTGAGCAATTTGGAGCGTTCAAAGAGTATTAATATTGAACAGAACACTGAAGTATAGATAAATGATTTAATTATTACCGAAAATATATCCGATCTTGGCCAGCTTGGAAAATTCTGCAGTAAGTAAACAGAAATCATTCCTACTACCAAAGCAATTGTCGGATAAAGAAACAACCGTTTCGGTGAATAGTCCACATATCGTCGTGCAAGGATCAATAAAAGAATGACCCCGAACATTACCATGACATCCATACTCAACGCGACGCCAGCAATTCCTAATAAATTCCCGAGTGTAAATAATCCAATTACCAAGAGAAGTAATTGGATTAACCTGCTTATATTAACGATTCGTAAGTTGCCTTGGGTGGTGAATAAATGAGCGATTGCTGTTTGGATAGGATCCAGGAGAACAAATATCAACATTAAGCGGAATGCCTCCAACATCGGCATCCATCTTACCCCAAGAAATAAGCTTATGAATTCAGGTGCAATCAGGAATAAGCATCCAGCGATTAGAAAATTTAACCTCACCAGAAGAGCAAGTGTTCGGAAAAAGGCTCTTGATAGCTGAAAACGATTGCTTTTTAATTCGGCATAAGACCCGATAACGACACTAGTAATAGGAGCAGCAATTATCTGTCGAGGATATGTAGCAAAAACATAGGCTCGAGAATAAAAGCCGAGCTGGGTCTGACCGAGATTTGCACCTGTCCATAGATCATCAACTTCATTGAATGCGTTATACAGCAGGTTTGAAATCCATGATTGGCTGCCAAATCCAAGGTAATATTTGATTGATTTTGGATTCCAGCTGATCTTTGGAACCCAAACAGGTTTCCATACATATAACGCCAAGATATGCACTACGAGAGTTATATAGTCGGTGGCTATAAGCGCTCCTAGACCAATACCATTTACTGCTAAGCCAACGGCACCGACTGTTGTCGTTATGGCAGTGATAATATTTACAACTGCTAACCGCCGGTGGTTCACCCTTCGGATTAATATTAGTTTTGGGGTCTGAGTTATCCCTAAGATTGCTGTTGCTATGATCAAAGCGAAAATCGCATAACGCTGCTCATTTTTAGAGATAAGCACTGCAATTGCGAACATAACGACAACCCATATTGCAGTCATTACCAATTTTAACGTAAAGTGGATTGTGGCCGCATGTTGCTCATCGTTTGTACTTTCTGATCGATGTATAAATGCGCTGTCCAACCCAAAATTTGCGAATGTTACAGATAATGCAATGATTGACCCAGCGAAGGCATATACACCAAAATCCTCAACTCGAATCAGTCTGGCAAGTAAGACTGATCGTGTAAATAGGATCGCTGACTTCGTGATATTTGCTGTGAGATTCCAGGATATGGAAGAAATACTTCTACGGGCAAGCTGCATGGGAGAGAATTATCGCGGTCTAAATTTCATGGTGTTCAATCTGCTTGGATAATGACTTGGCAAAGTATGTGCATCCTTATTCTAGTATAATTCCATTCAATCAAGAAATTAATTCCCATCTGATTTGATAGATAGCTGATTGTTAGTATATTCATGGTAACAAGGCTCATGTATGCAAACTAAGTTAGCGCGTTATTGTGAAGGCTTGATGGAAGCGGCGTGGTTAGCTGCACTAATTCTAGTCCCCTTATTTTTTAACATTTACTCAAGTCGAATATTTGAACCCGATAAGATTGCCATCCTTCGGTCGCTAGTTCTAATCATTTCGGCTGCTTGGATAGTTAAGATTATCGATCAAGGTGGTCAGGGGTGGGAACGACTTGGCAATGGAAAATCGCGCCTTCGGGCAACTCTAGATATCCCAATCCTGCCGACGGTCCTTGCTATTGCTATTGTATATCTGTTCGCGACATTATTTTCAGTAACCCCGCGAGTAAGTCTACTTGGATCATATCAAAGGCTTCAAGGTACCTACACAACATTGTCATATCTAGCAATATTTGCAGCGATGCTGGGCAATATCCGCCATCGTGACCAGATCGAGCGCATCATTTCTACGGTCATCTTGGTAAGTTTACCGATCACTTTGTACGGTATCTTACAGCGTTTTGAAAGCGACCCAATCCCATGGGGAGGGGATACGTCAATCCGCATTGCTGCAAATATGGGCAACTCGATCTTCATAGCGGCATATTTGATTATGGCCTTCCCTTTGTCTGTTTACCGGATTGTTGAATCATTCAAAGCGATCCTGAATGAAGATCAGCATATATTTGCCCACGTAATCAGGTCAACTTTCTACATCTTTATCGCAGCTCTACAGATGATTGCGATATATATGAGTGGTAGCCGCGGACCTGCGCTTGGCTGGATGGCGAGCACGTTTTTCTTATTCCTACTTCTATCACTCTATTGGAACAAGCGCTGGTTGACATTGACGACAATCCTTTCGGCGGGTCTCATTGCCGTCTTCCTGCTCATCTTTAATATTGTAGGTGGTCCTTTTGATAACCTACGCAGTGCACCAGCCATTGGTAGGTTCGGCAATTTATTGAACGCAGAGAGCAATAGTGCCTTGGTTCGTAAATATATCTGGCAAGGTGCAGCAGATCTGGTAACGCCGCATGAGCCCATTAAGTATCCGGATGGCAGTCAGGACAGGTTCAATTTTCTGCGCCCATTTATCGGTTATGGTCCAGAAGCGATGTACGTGGCTTACAACCCTTTCTACATTCCAGAATTAGCGATTGTAGAACGGCGAAACGCATCACCTGATCGCTCACATAATGAAACCTGGGATTCCTTGGTGATTACTGGCGTATTAGGAATATTTGCATATCTGGCGATTTTCATCGCGATCTTTTATTATGGATTGAAGTGGATCGGATTGATTACAGATCTGAAACAAAGGCGCTGGTTCTTTCTGATTACATTCTCGGGCGGGGCAATTTCAGCCCTGGTATTCAGTCTGTGGCGGGGTCTGGAGTATTTTGGCGTTGCTATTCCATTTGGTATATTACTGGGGATACTCGCGTACATTACCATAGCTGCTTTGCGCTACAGTTCTTCTGGACCTGATACTATGGGCGAAAGCCTGCGCCGACTGACACTGATCATTCTACTGGCGGCAATTATTGCTCACTTTGTGGAAATTAATTTTGGGATCGCGATCGTTGCGACACGTACGTATTTTTGGGTGTATACAGCCCTATTGGTGCTCGTCGGTTATATATTGCCCATACATGAGCAATATGTCGACATTAATCACTACTTCCCCCAGTCAATGCAAAAAAAATCCGTCCCAAATCTTAGAAAACGCAGCAAACACCCCAATTCGATCATCGACAATCATTCATTCCTTGAATATTACGGAATGCGGAGAGTATTAATTCCAGCATTCTTGACCGGGTGGACGTTGGTCACACTGGGCTACAATTTCATATCTAATGCCCGTTCGCTTAAATCCTCATTTGATATTCTCTGGAGTTCACTAACCAAGCTCCCCCAACAAAACTATGCAAGTGCACTGGGTATATTGGCCTTAATTACTTTTACATGGATAATATTTGCCTTGGTATACGTCTCCGAGGATCCATACTTCGTTTCTACAAAAAAGTGGTTTCAAGCTCTTATTATCATCTTAACCGTCTCTGGGGTCATTGGGTTGATCTACTGGTTGTGGCATGCGAATTTACTGGCTATAATGGCTAACTTTGCCCCAACCGACATCAATGGGTTATTGACACAAGTTGACCGCTATAAGAGTTTATTCTCAAGTTATTTTGTATATATTTGCTTGATCTTGTTCATTTTGGCTTTCTTCATGCCAAGAAACTGGTCAAAAAACTCTCGTTACTATACTGTTAAAGGGATTGTTTCCGCGATTGTTGCATTTATTTTAGCTGCGGGATTTGCATCATATACAAATATCCGCGTAATCCAAGCAGATATTGTATATAAACTTGCAGACCCATTCACGCGGAATGGACAATGGCCAGTTGCAATCACAATATATGACCATGCCAATACGCTGGCGCCAAACGAGGATTACTACTACTTGTTTTTAGGTAGGGCATACCTTGAGCATGCAAAGACACTCGAAAGCGAAAATGATCGCAACCAACTTATCGCCCAAGCGGAGGCTGATCTCAAGGAAGCTCAACGTATAAACCCACTTAATACTGACCACACAGCCAATTTGGCGCGTTTATATAGTCTATGGTCTTCTTTTGTACAGGATCCTGACGAAGCGCTTGATAAAGCGGAGATTTCTGATAAGTATTTCGCAAGTGCAGTGTCTTTAAGTCCGCAAAATGCCCGCATATGGGATGAATGGGCATTGCTATATATGAACATCTTGCCAGAACGAGATGCTGCTCTAGAACGATTAATGACTGCACTCGATATCGATCCATCGTATCATTGGACTTATGGTTTGTTGGGTGAGTACTATTCTAGACTGTCTCAACAAATGGACGCTTCGGATGATGCAATAAAATATCTAGACGTTGCAGCTGATTACTTCTCTCAAGCCTTAACTAAACGCGCTCCTGGCGAACCGCAAGCTAGATATGGTTACGCACTGGGACTTGCGGGTGCTGCATCACAAATTGGGGATTATGGACGGGCGATCGATGCATACAAACTCGCAGTTGAACTCGCTCCCAATAGTAATGATACTTGGCGTGTTGAGGAGGCTATAGCAACGCTTTATATTCAGCTGGAAGATTACGAATCGGCAGTGCCACATGCGTTAAACGCAACCAGCAAGGCCCCACCAGAAGAAGGGGAGCGTCTCCGGAATCTGGTCGAGCAGCTGCAACAGTTACTTGAAAAATGATCTGGCTGTACTTTATATCTGCCTTAGTCATTAGCCTGGCTTTAGTACCATTTGTTCGCTATGTGAGTATTCAACGAGGCTTGGTGGTCGAGCCGCGGATGGATCGCTGGCATCATGATCCAACACCAACGATGGGGGGGATTGGCATCGTACTGGCTTTTTCAGTGACAATAATCGTATCCTGGATCCTTAACCCTAGTCAAGCGGAAATCCCTTGGGGAATTTTGGCTGGGGCGCTCGTAATTTTTATTCTCGGGCTGTACGACGATATCAAAGAGTTGTCTCCCCCAATGAAGATCACTGGCCAATTAGTTGCGGCTTCATTGGTTGTCGCCCAAGGATATTCAACCAATTTCTTTACCCCACGAATTGAAAACGCAATCGTGGCTCAAATCCCTAATATTGTGCTGTCATTAATTTGGATAGTTGGCATAACGAATGCGATAAATTTGTTGGACAACATGGATGGGTTAGCGGCAGGGATAGCATTTATAGCAGCCATGTTCCTGGGATATTTATTCTGGCGGACAGGAAACTACAGCATGCTAACGGTTTCAATAGCACTTGCTGGAAGCATATTAGGCTTCCTTGTATATAATTTCCCGCCCGCATCAATTTTTATGGGGGACAGCGGGAGCATGTTCTTGGGGTTCATACTGTCTGTCCTTGCGATCGCGCGCCAACCCCAGGCATCTAATGTACTTGCGATCCTGGGAGTTCCTACTTTGTTGTTCTTATTGCCAATTCTCGATACGGCATTAGTTACGACAACTCGTATCCTAAGGGGTGAATCGCCAGCCCATGGTGGACGAGACCACACCTCCCATCGGCTAATTGCCTTTGGTTTCAGCGAGCGGCAGGTTCTGCTCGCGCTTTTCTCTGTGGCAATTATCACTGGTATCACAGGATTAGTGATTGAGGCGCTTGATTATTGGCTTAGTTTAATCTTGGTACCGCTGCTTATTGTCACCTTAGCGGTCTTAACAGTATATTTGGCACGATTAAAAGTTGTGGTCGATACAGATTCTAGGCACCCTGGCACATTCTCCAAAATAATGATCGATCTCACGTACAGAAGGCGTGTATTTGAGATCACTCTTGATTTATTCTTGATCGGTATATCACTCTACATCGCTTTTTTGCTATCAGGTAGTTTCAGGATGACCGATGAGATTATGCGATCGTTTATGAGCTCATTACCGTGGGCGATTGGCACCGCATATGCATCATTTTTTATATTTGGTGTGTATCGAGGTGTCTGGCGTTACATTGGTATTGATAGCTTAGTTCGCTTCTCTAAGGCGACTCTCGGGAGTGTTGTCCTGCTTGTTCTCGTTATGAATTGGTTGCTGAATTTCGATTATATTGGTGTGCAGTTGTACCTCACCTATGGATTATTCCTTTTCATGGGCATCGCTGCAACCCGTGCATCCTTCAGAATCCTAGACCAATCGCGATCTCAACCAACCAAAAACCCTAACAAAAAGGTTCTGATTATTGGTGCGGGAGACAAAGGGGAGTTGGTGATCCGTTGGATACTTATGAAACCGGAGCTTGAGATGCGCGCGGCCGGTATTCTAGATAATGACCCCTATATGAAAGGGCGGCAAATCCATGGGATTGAGGTGCTTGGGAATTATGACGATCTCAAATACATGATTGAGAGCAAAAAGATTGATGGGGTCATATTTTCAAACAGCGCTCAGCTCGATGCGGATGTAATATCCGACATAATTTCTACCTGTGAGATAAAGAATATATGGGCAAAAGAGCTGAGATTTGAATTTGAGACGGTAGTACTCACGCAGTAGTACGAGAAATTATTGGTATCGCTGAGTTTTTCGGATTAAGCGAGATAATCGATAATGCAATCCTTCTACATATATTTGCTGTCCGATGTGGTTATTTGCATGACCATCTAGGATCGTAATTGCTTTCTCAGTCCATTGTATAGCGATTGGATACTCTCTGCTGCGGTGCTCGTAATATTTTGCGAGTTCAATATGTGCATCGATAAAATTGTGTTCTGCGGCTCGTTCCCATAATTTAATAGCATGATCAAATGATCCTTGCCGTTTATAAATGATGGAAAGACGGTATATTGCTTTTATGTAATACAATTCCAGCTTATTGTCGACTAAAAAATCTTCGTGTTGGAGTCCGTGCAAATATAACTGGACAGCACGCTCAATTTCACCCATATCCTCAAACAATCTCGCTAGAGATAGCAGATCTATCACATCCTCTATTCTAGATCCGATCGGGTCATGCAGAATTTCCGCAGTGTAGTTTAGAAGTAAAGCTAAAGAAACTACATCCATTTCGTTATGATATAGAACTTGGCGTAAAGGTTTAGCATTGCCGCTACGGAGATAATCGAAATAGATTTGGGGGATCGCCCACCCCGGAACATCTTGTTCCGATCGATCTGTTGCTAAAACATGAGCTTCTATATATCCAAGAGTGCAGCTTGGAAGCCGTTGTGACCAAAGGCGCCTTGCTAAGTGTAGTAAGTCAATGTGGGCAAACTCTGAAAATGGTGTCTTCAAGCCATTAGCGGTAAATCGACTGTTTAGAAGGGGAATATCAAAAGCTTTTCCATTATAGGAGACAAGACAAGATCCGGAAGCAATAAACTCCTCGAGTGCAAACAATTGTGCTGGCTCTTCAGCTGGATTACGCATAAAGAATTGGATAAACTGAAAATCGTCATCCACAAATTTCCCAGCACCAATAAGAAACGCATAAGTTCCAGTGCCTCCCGACAATCCTGTCGTTTCAGTATCAATAAATATGAAATCTTTGGCAGTACAGCGGGTAATTCTTTTATCCTTTGCCCATTGGGCGACTGTTTGGAAAGGGGCGGTAATTTCCATATTGAATCGGCCGTGAACATCACCGATGGGAATCGCTTTTTTTATGATGAGGGTTTCCCCTATTGGGGTCACATATGTATGACCATCCAGCACTCGCTCGATAGATTGATCATGGCGGGCTTCAGGGGGAGCAATATTCTGGGTGCCGACGTTTACACCCAGTGCTTTCAGTTTCTCTGATAATGTCGGCACGGTTTACTGTAAATAATCTAGGGGATTTGGTTTGGCACCGTTGTAGACTAACTCGAGATGTAGATGCGGCCCACTTGAATTACCGGTACTACCTAATGCACCGATATAACCGCCTTGGTAGACACTCTGACCGCAAGTAACGGCGACCGCGCTTAAGTGAGCGTAGGCAGATTGCCAACCATTACCATGATCTATCACAACCATATATCCATATCCGTAGTTACTCCACCCTGAGAACACGACTACACCAGAATCAGTAGCAAATACAGCGTTTCCGGTCGCGCCACCGATATCGATCGCAGGATGGATTCCTGAATACTGGTATCCAGAGATATACGTGGCTGTAGTAGGCCAAACAAATGTGCCCGTTCCGTATGCACCTTCATAGACCGAGCCACAGTGTCCAGCGCCATAATACTTTGCAGAGGCGGGATTGCTCCGTGAAATCGCTGGTGGGCCCCAGTCCTTAATCGCACGTTTGCCGCCTGGCACAATTATCCATTGCCCATCCTCCAACCCAGGCGTTTCCGCATTCGCGAGAGTGAGATCAAATTTATTGCCCGAATATGACAATATGTCATCGATCTCTGCTTTGAAGAATGATGCAATGCTTTGCAAATTGTCTCCTTCATGCCATTGATAATACGTACCATCTACCGGAAGGATATTTAGGACTTGGTCTTTTGATAATAGATGTGGGTTGTCCTCAAGGATATCGAAATTACCCCACAGCAAAGTCTCTGGTTTTACTCCAAAAGCATCCGCAATACTGAATAAGCTGTCACCGGTTTGAACGGTATAGGTTATTACATCTGACCTGGGTCGGCTTGGGATGAGGGTATATAAAAGCGCTTTTCGGCGGATACCAATGCCACCCTCAGTGCTATCTTCGCCAACGATGGGTAAATTTATTGGCAGGGAATTATGGTTAGCGATTTGAGAAGCAGGAGAATCCTCGATCCCTACAGCTATTTCTATTGTTGAGGCAGCAGAACTGCTAGTAAGGAAATCGTATGTAGTGTATCCATTCGAATAGCGGTCCCATCCTGCCATGCCAAGTAGGATAATAATGAGGATAATACCGAGGTTAATTAATCCCCTCAACAACCAACCTATTCGGCTGGTTTTTGTTTGGTTGATATCGCTACTTGTATTGTCTGTCACTGGGAATGGTTCGGATATTTCGCTCATCCCCAATTGACCAGCAGTAGCTAATTCAATCTTATCGGTAGCGTTCTTTTGTGTGGAATCTGTTGGCATATAGGTGTCTCCGATAATCTGGTTCGTTGAAGAACCATGGGGCACCTGCCAATTCTACTATATCATGACTTATTAAAAGCTTAATAAGTGTTAATCGTAATTATTCTTGATTTTTGCGATCACCGGAACAAGCTTCATCTCCAGCCTTCACGACTAGGACAGAGCATTTAGCATAGTGGATCAGTTTCCGTGAAACGCTGCCCAATAACCAACCTTGAACAGGATTTAACCCTCTCGAGCCGGCAACAACAAGGTCAATAGCGTTTTTTTCAACGTATGAAATTATTTCGGTTGCTGCATCACCACTTTTAATTACCGTTGAGATGGGATTCTCCATTTGTGCGAGGATGCCGGTAGCTTTCTTGATGATCGCCTGCCCATTTTTCTCATCTTCCATCCTCCACGTTTCAGTCTCATCGCTCCAATCTGGAGTTGTCATTCCGAGGAGTTCAGGTCCAATAGGCCAGGTTTTCGCAATTGGGGTAACTATTGGGATGGGTGGGAGCACGTGCATTATCGTAATTTCTGTTGTTGCAGCTAACGGTACTCTTGTTAGAAAGGAGGTAGCATACTCGCTGCATATTGATCCATCAATTACTATGAGGATTTTATTAAGCTTAACAAATGGTGCTCTGACAACTAAAACTGGTGATTTTGCATATTCTACGACTTGCTGGGCAACGCCACCTAACAAGATACCCATCGTAGCCCGTAAACCTTTTGCACCTATGACAACTAAATTGGGGTTGGTTTCAGCAGAGAGTTCATTTATCTTTTCAGCTGGATATCCTAGAACTAGGTTCGCGGTTACATCTAGGTCACTTCTCAGCAAGGATTCCCGTGAATTAATAACGTGATCCCGCAATCGTTCATGTTCTGAGATTTGCCGGGGGGAAAAAACTGTAACCACATGGATCTTAGAACCCTTTGGCAAAGGTAAGCTGTTTATTAAGTCAATTGCAGCTTGGGCATGGTTGGATCCATCGTCGGCAAGCAGAATGTGATAAGGTTGGATGAGATTTGAGTTCGACATATCTATACCTCGCTTGATATCTAAATTGGCTTGGGCAAATTGGCGATGCGCAAGCCATGATCGAAAGATATTGTTCAGCGGCAGAGAGATGTACGTTGGTGCGTTAAGAAGGGTGTGACCAAGGCTTGATGGATTACCTGAATAATGGGGAAACCCTTTCTTATTCAAATATATCAAAATTTCATATATGATTCAAGTTGGGTTTTTTTGAGGCGTAAGCTAGCCAGACGCGATACTCTCAAGAACGGCGCGGGCTAACTTGGTATCCTCAACGGCTCGGTGTGAATTTCGTATTGGGATATTGAAGAAGGATCGGGCGGAATCAAGGGAATGGAAACGATATGTGCGCCGAAAATCTCTAAACAAATTCATGATACAGAAGAAATTGGTTCCCTCGCTGAGTTTGAATGGAAGCTGGTATATTGCATTCGATTGCTGCAACATACGTCGGTCGAACTCGGCGTTGTATATCCCAACCTGGCGTCCGGAAAGCATTCTTTGAACCTCTGGCCAGATTTGGTACCAGCGCGGTGCATCAGCTATTAGCACATTATCGATGCCATGAATGCGGGTTGCGTCTATCGGGATAGGTCGTGCCGGTTTGACGAGCGATTGGAATGCTACTGTTCCATCGGATTCCACGATCGCGATCTCAACGATCTCACTTCTGCTATCCAAGCCAGTAGTTTCTGTGTCAAGAAAAAGTGGGTTGGCAGCTATAAAACGTTTGGCAAGGTTAATGGTATCTTCACGGGTCGTCATCAATGACCTCCATCAGCGTAATCGGAGAACTTCTGCAAGAGATTTCTGGTGAAGCAGGAAGAACAATAAATGCGCATAGCCATTACTAACATATGAAATTCAAATTTATATTAACCCAAAATTACCCATATCTATATTAATTGGTGATCATATGTTCTGAGCTTCGTTGATCTGGTCAAGTAATTCATGTTCGGTATTCACTGGCAATTTACACAACTGATTTTGGCAGACATATGCAGTTGCTTTACCATTGAGTAAATCTCGATTAGATAAAAGCGATGGAGCATCGTTATGTGGTGGATAGCTGGAAAGAACAGCTATCATTTGGGGATGGTACTCAGACCATAGAGCTTCTCGTAGTGATTTTCCTGGCGCAATACCCAAATCACCGAGTACAGCTACCTCGGTGGTAGGGCTGCTAGCGAAGGTTGCCGCAGCTAACCATTTTGCATAAGAGGTTGGGTAGCGTAGCATATACTCATTCACTGTCATGAGCATCTTTTCGGCAGTTTCACGATAATATAATCGATCTCCAAGAGCTGAGAGCTGGAGCAAAACTGTAGCTGCTAATGAATTACCGGAAGGAGTTGCATTATCCTGAAGTACTTTTGGACGAATGATAAGATTCTCCTGGTCTATACCTGTATCGAAAAACCCATAATCTGCATCTGAAAACAGCCGCGTCATCTCATCTGATAAATTTAGAGCATTCCGATACCAGCGTACATCTGGATCAGATTGATATAGAGAAAGCAAACCAAAAATCAGACTGGCATAATCTTCCAAGTAAGCCTTATATTTCGCCTCGCCTGCCCGCCAAGAACGGAAGAGCCTATTATCGTGATATAAGTTTGCGAGAATGAATTCAGCATTATTGATAGCGATCTTTGTGTACTGCGGTTCATGCAAGTATCTACCAGCTTCTGCGAAAGCTGTCATCATCAATGCATTCCATGAAGTAATCACCTTATCATCAGCTGCTGGTTTAACTCTCCTTGAACGCTGATCAAGCAAACGTGAAAGAATATCATCAAGTGAATCATTTATCTTGGATAATGGGACATCGAACTCATCAGCTAGATGTTTATTGCTCGATCTGCGTTGGAGAATATTCTTTCCCTCAAAATTCCCCTGGTCTGTGACGCCAAATGCTTTGGTGAAGATGTCATACTCGATAGGATCGATAAAAATTGAATTTATCTCCTCCAAGGTCCAAAGGTAATATTCCCCTTCAACACCGTCAGAATCTGCATCTAAACTACTCAGGAATCCTCCTTGAGTATTCGTCATTTCACGCTGCACGAATTCCAATGTGTTCATGCAGACATCTTTATAGATTGACTTCCTGGTTATGAGGTAGGCATGTAAATAAACCAAGGCAAGTTGAGCATTGTCGTAAAGCATTTTCTCAAAATGTGGAATCAGCCAATTATTGTCGACGCTGTACCGGGAGAAGCCACCGCCAATCACATCGTACATACCCCCTTTTGCCATCCTGTCCAGCGCATGCAGAGCCATGTCAAGCGCTAATACATCTCCCAGCGTTCCCCGGGTTAAGAGGAAATCAATTGTCATCGGCTGTGGAAATTTGGGTGCTTGCCCCCACCCGCCCCCTTGCCAGTCGTAGCCTTGGGACAAAGATAAAGTAACTTCGGCTAGCGATGCTTCTCCAGGGAGAACATCTGTATCACCGCTCGTTAAGTTTTGTTGGTTTAAATACTCAGTGATTTTTGTGCTGCTGTTTCGTAATTGTTCGCGATCATCGCGCCAAAGTCGTGCGATCGTGGCCAACAATTCGGGGAAGGATGCCATGTTATAGCGTCTAACCGGTGGGAAATATGTGCCACCATAAAAAGGTTCCCCTCCCGGGAACAGGAATACACTCATCGGCCAACCCCCTTGGTTTGTCATGGCAACAACTGCCTGCATATAGATACTGTCGATGTCGGGTCTTTCCTCGCGATCGACTTTAATATTGATAAAGTTGTTGTTCATCAGCTCTGCAGTTGCAGGATTCTCGAAAGACTCTTTTTCCATCACGTGGCACCAATGACAGGCAGCATAACCAACGCTAAGGAAGATGGGTTTATCCTCTCGAACGGCTTTTTGAAGGGCGGCATCACCCCAAGGATACCAATCGACAGGATTTGTCGCATGCTGAAGCAGGTAAGGGGAAGTTTCAGATGCTAGTCTGTTAGGCATTAACACCTCGTTGCTAATTGAACTCTATCTTCCTAATGAACTCATTTCTAAGTGATAGGTCTGGTTTAATTGCTCATCATAAGTCTAACACACCCATCTATTGATGATCTCTTATTGATCATCGCTAATTGTGTAGATGCTGAATAATCAGCAAAAGGCTTGCTATATTACGAAATATGCAATAAAATCCAATAATTGCTACGAATATCATAGGAGCTTTATGGATGAACTCGATCTAAAAATCATTGAATATCTGCAACATGATGGACGGATGCCGTTTACCGATATTGCTAGATTACTAGTTGTTTCTGAAGGAACCGTCCGAAATCGAGTTGCTAGATTGATCCAAGACCGAACTCTGCACATTGTCGGATTAATCGATCCTGCCCGTCTAGGATTTGATGCCCCTGCGATGATTGGTATCACAGTACAAGGTGAATTTATTGAAGAAGTTGCGACTAAAATTGCGTCCTTTCCTGAGGTTAGCTATTTAATTATGGTTTCTGGAGAGTTTGATCTCATCGTTGAAGTGCTCTGTAGAGATCGAGAACACTTAGCAACATTTCTGAATCAGAGTTTGCGACAAGTCGCTGGGGTTATCCGGACTCAAACCTTTATGACCTTGCGAACCTTTAAGATGTCATACGGTGCACGCCCAATCACTGAACTTGCGCAAGGGTAATGAAACATTCCTTTCACGTTACATGAATAAAGCATTGGCCAGTATAAATAATTATCCAAATCGTAGATGTTCACCCAACTTAACAAGGAAATCACTATGTATATCAATGGGAAAGTTATCTCTGGAAATTCAATTGAGAAACACAATATTATCAATCCTGCTACAGAGGAAGTTATTACGGATATCGGATGCGGCACGAAGGCAGATAGCCATTTAGCAGTTGAAGCTGCCTCAAAAGCTTTCCTGGTATGGAAGCAAATGCCTGCCAATGAGAGGGCTGCTGCACTTCATGAAGTTGCTGTGAAGATCCGGGCAAATAGGGAAGAGATTATCCGATTGTTAACGATAGAAGAAGGAAAGCCTATTCCTGAGAATGACGAAGAACTGTGGTGGGTTGAAGATACTTTCGACTACTATGCTGAGTTAGCGCGGCACGAACGTGGTCGGGTTCTCCCCCCTGGGGAAGCTGGACAGTTCAATTTCGTCATAAAAGAACCGTATGGAGTAGTCGGCTGTATTGTTCCTTGGAATTATCCCTTGCTTCTCTTAGCTTGGAAAATGGCTCCGGCACTAGCGGCAGGAAATACCATTGTAATCAAACCATCAGAGTTAACACCGCTATCAACACTTCGCTTGGTTGAACTAGCATGTGATCACTTGCCCCCGGGCGTGGTAAATGTAGTCACTGGATACGGGCTTGAGGTTGGGGAACCGCTCGTACTCCATCCAGAAGTTCCAGTGATTGCATTTACTGGCTCGCTAGCTGTTGGGCAGCATATCGCCCGGCTTGCCGCACCTCAAATAAAAAAAATGCATCTTGAACTGGGCGGTAAAGACCCAATGGTCATTGCTCCTGATGCACCGCTCGACCTCGCAGTACAGGCTCTCGCGTACGCTGCCTTGATTAATGCAGGCCAGGTTTGTACATCAACTGAACGAGTCTATGTCCATGAGAGCATGTATCGACGGTTTTCAGAGGAGCTGGCTGGTTTTGTGGGTAGCTTGCGGTTAGGTAATGGGCTAGATAAAGGCGTCGATATCGGTCCCATGATCAGGAACCGGTTCAGAGAAAAAGTTGAAGCTCAACTGGAGGAGGCTGTCGCTCAGGGTGCGAATATTTTGGTTGGTGGTAGGCGACCAGATGACTTGGAAAAGGGCTACTTCCTTGAACCCGCGGTTCTCACAAATGTGAATCACTCAATGCGTTTGATGCAAGAAGAAACTTTTGGTCCGGTAATTCCTTTGATGCCATATAAAGATTTCAACGAGGCTATCTATCTCGCCAACGATAGCCAATTTGGCTTAGGCGCTAGTCTCTTGTCAAATGACGCTAGGCTAGTGAAACGTTTCTTTGAAGAAGTACGGGCAGGGACCATCTGGATCAATGACCCCTTGACCGATAATTTTGCAGGTCCGTTTGGTGGCATGAAGATGAGTGGTTTAGGCCGTGAACTTGGGCAGGAAGGATTTGATGAGTTCTTAGCGGTAAAGCATGTCCATTGGGATATTGAAGGTGGTTTAAAGGATTACTGGTATCCGTATTAGGTCACAAACCATTTAGGGATAAAATTATGGAATCTACTTCATATTGGAATGGTGGTAACTCCTATAAACTTGGGCAGGATGATGGCGAAGTACTGCCCAAGAAAGCTGATGTGGTTGTTATTGGGGGTGGATACACTGGATTGAGCGCAGCGAGAACGCTTGCCCAATCAAATATAGATGTTGTCGTGCTCGAGCGGAATACGATCGGATGGGGCGCGAGTTCACGGAATGCGGGTATGACTGGATGTGGGTTAAAGCTTGGGGCACCAACAATTTTCAAGCGCTATGGACAAGAAATTGGTACAGCTTTCTGGCAATTATCACTTGATGCACTCGAGCTCATTAAGGAACTCGTGAACCAAGAGGGAATTGCGTGTGATTGGCAGCAAAATGGTGACCTTGGTGTTGCTTATAAAGCTAGCCATTATGATGATTTGCGTGATAGAGTCGAGTGGCACGAAAAATATCTTGGACATCAATTACACCTCATCTCTCCTGGAGACATCCAGGCTGAAATTGGTAGTGAAGTCTATTATGGGGGAGTGATTGACGGGCATGGCGCCGGACTCCATCCAGTAAAACTAGTCCATGGTTTAGCACAAAAAGCACAGCAGTATGGGGCGCGATTATTTGAGAAAGCTGGGGCTCTGAAAATCGAGAAAAATGGTTCAGGATATTTGCTGCAGACAGCGCGTGGTTCTATAGGCGCTGATAATATTATCGTTGCGACCAACGGTTATACAGATCGCCTAGTGAGCGGACTAAAATCAAAAATCATACCTGTTGGCAGCTACAGTATCGTTACTGAACCCTTAGCGGAAGAGCTCCAGAAGAAAATCAGCCCAAATGGCCGTGGGTTCTGGGATTCTAAATGGTTCTTGAACTACTTCCGTCTCACCCCTGATGGTCGAATGTTATGGGGAGGACGCAATAACCTCAGTACTGATTTAGATCTCGCCCAATCTGCTCGAATACTCCAATCCCAGATGGTGCGCGCGTTCCCAGAGTTAGCAGGTATCCCGGTAACACACACCTGGACGGGTCAGCTGGGGTTGACTTTCGATCTCCTGCCTCATATAGGGCAAATAGACGGTATCTATTATGCCTTCGGTTATGGTGGTCACGGCTTGCATACGGCACTGTATGCAGGCAGGGAGATCGCCTTCTTACTTACCGGACACAAATCAAGCAGCCTGTTTATGGAGATTCCTCACCAAACATACTTCTTTTATCGGGATAAACCATGGTTTATGCCATTGGCAGTACAATATTATCGCTTAAAAGACTGGTTTTCCTAAACCAGATATAGAGGGAGTGCCTCCCCAAAATAAAACATTACCGAATATTGTGGAGAGATATTATGAGCGAATCAATTGACCTGTTATCCCCGGTGTGGACCCATCTGACTCAAATTCAACCTGTGCGCGGAGATGGGATCTATCTTTACGATGAGCATGACAACCGCTATATGGATTTCTCTTGTGGTATCGGGGTTACGAACACAGGACACTGCCATCCTAAAGTTGTCAAAGCTATCCAGGAACAAGCTGGGAAGCTGATTTTTGGACAGATGAATATCGTTATCCCTCCTGTCTCAATTGCACTCGCCGAAGCGCTTAAAGAAATTATGCCTGCAACGATTGATTCCTTCTTTTTCTCAAACAGTGGAGCTGAGGCAGTCGAAGCAAGCGTTAAGCTTGCTCGCCACGCTACGGGGAAAAAAAATATCGTGGTTTTTCATGGCAGTTTTCATGGTCGTACTGCACAGACAATGGCTATGACCACTTCGAAGTACATCTATCGCTATAACTATCAACCACTGCCCGGTGGGGTGTTCGTTACACCCTACCCGTACCAACATTACTATCAATGGACTGAGGATGAAACGGTAGATTATTGTCTTCATGAACTCGATCGGCTGTTCCATAGCCAAACCCTGCCAGAAGAGACAGCGGCAATCATAATTGAGCCAGTTCTTGGTGAAGGCGGTTATGTACCGGCTCCAGCTAAGTTTTTATCCGAGCTGGCTGAATTCTGTCGTGCAAATCATATTCTATTGATTACCGATGAAGTCCAATGCGGATTTGGCAGAACAGGAAAATTTTTCGCATTTGAACATGCCGGTATTGAACCAGATATTGTTGTCATGGCGAAGGGGCTGGGGAGCGGTTTACCGATTTCAGCAATTGCCGCCCGGCGTACCTTGATGGAAAAATGGGTACCTGGAACCCATGGCGGCACGTATGGTGGTGGAAGTGCAGTTGCACTTGCGTCTGCACTAGCAACTGTCCAGGTTTTGCAGAGTGAAGGTTTGATAGAGAATAGTGCAGAGCGCGGGGTGCAGTTAATGACTGGGTTGGAGCGATTGAAGGATCAATTTTCATTGATACAAGATGTCCGTGGTCTCGGATTGATGATCGGAACTGAATTCAATGATAAAGATACAACCCTAGCGATTCAAAAAGCATGCATTAAGCAGAAATTGATCTTATTAACCTGTGGTACTTATGAAAATGTAATTCGTTGGATACCACCGTTGATTGCCACAAAAGAACAAGTGAAGGAGGCTCTGGAGGTATTTGAACACGCTCTCAGTGAGGTGGATCAGTGAAGCGAGATGCCAAGAGAAAATTGAAGTGAACATTTGGTAAGGTCCAATTCAAGTAAACTGGATCAATTATGAAATTATGGGGATATATTATTCTCCGAACTCTAATTCGAATTCCTCATTCTGATCCCAGGTTCCCGTTGTTTCCAGCATAATTTCGCCAAAATTTGACTCTTGGACAGCATTTATTTTATGACGTTTGATGAGTTCCAACATGGCTAAGAAGGTTACAACGATTTCGATTCTTGATCGAGATCCGGTTATGAGAGAAATAAACGAAATACTTCCTTGCCGTAAAAAATCACCAATCAAGCGTATTTTTTGGCGGATTGTAACTGGGGAAGGAGTTACAACGGTCTGCAATTCTTGACGGTTATCAGTTCGGGTGAAAAGTTCTGTTGCAATAGCAACCAAGTCATCGAGTTCAATTCCCTGCAAATCTACCTGGGCTTCTAGTCTGGGAGGCGGTGCTAGTCGTAGATAAGTGCTTTTACCATCGTGATCAGCTAAGAATGCCGCGATTTGCTTGAACTGTTTATAGAGAATTAGCTGTTGAATCAGCAAAGAAGCGGGATCCTCTTCACCTTCATCACGCTTTGGGGGGCGAGGGAGTAAGACTTCTGACTTAATTTGGATCAACTTTGCGGCGATGGTTAGGAATTCTGAGGCTTCATCTAATGCTTGGTCACGAAGGTTGTGTAAATATGTTAGGTACTGCTCAGTGACCTGGGCTAGTGATACCCGAGTGATATCAAGTTCTGCTCGTTCAATCAGGTTTAAAAGCAGGTCGAGGGGGCCAGCAAAAATGGGTGTATTAACTTTATAGCCGCTTACAGCGGTAATCGCGAATTTCCGGCTCATCGTCCGGATTATACCTGACAATTCTAAAGCAGCATGCTATACTTACCGTCCTCGTAATCTGTCGGAGCGTACTATGAGTGAAGATTGGAAGAGTGTTGTTGCCGAGTGGCAAGGTGGTAGCGGGTATATAGGTAAGAACGATCAAGGTGGTCGCATCCAAATTGGTACAGTTGACGGAGTCCCTGGTGTGGGACCGATGGAACTCATGCTGCTTGGAGTAGCCGGATGCACGGCAATCGATATTGTCAATATTTTGAAGAAGAAACGAAAACATTTGGCAGATCTACGGGTTGAAGTCTTAGGTAAACGAGCGGAAAATCACCCCAAAATATATAAAGAGATAATAATTAAGTACCAACTATGGGGTCATGATCTTGATCGAAAATCTGTTGAGCAAGCGATTACCTTATCAGAGGAAAAATACTGTTCAGCTAGTGCAATGCTGGCAAAATCTGCAAAGATCACCTCTGAGTATGTAATTTTCGAGTCTGAAGGATAAGATAAGGTTATATAATTTGAAATCATCGGATGATTTCATGGAGGAAAGTATGATAACTGAACCAGTACATGTCACAGATTCGGCATTTGAGAAAACTGTGATGAAATCGGATCTACCTGTTGTAGTTGATTTTTGGGCACCCTGGTGTGGACCATGTAAGATGGTTGCACCAGTACTTGATAAACTCGCTAAGGAATACTCAGGAAAAGTCCTCATCGCAAAAGTTAATACTGATGAAAATCCAGTATGGGCACAGAAATTCAATGTTCAAGGTATACCTACAATGTTGTTTGTCTATGATGGAAAGATAGTGCACCGGCAAATAGGCGCTTTGCCTGAACCTACACTACGTAATGTAGTCGATCAATTCCTTACGGTGGCATCGAGCAATCAGCAGAATTAATCTTTGCCCACTAGTTAGGACTCCCAAGGATTGGCCATTAATATTTGGCCAGTCCTTTTATATTGGATGATGATTTAGCTGGAAACACGTTGGATATGGGCGCCCAGGGTTTTGAATTTTGAGTCAACTTGCTCATATCCCCGATCTATTTGGCCGACATTGCGAATCTCGGATGTACCGCTTGCTGCTAATGCTGCAATTAACAATGACATCCCAGCACGGATGTCTGGGCTTTCAAGATTTTCACCAAATAACTGGGTGGGACCATTTACAATGCAACGGTGTGGATCACAAAGCACGATCTGAGCGCCCATATTCACTAATTTGTCGATAAAAAACATGCGGCTCGGGTACATCCAATCGTGGAATAGGATACTGCCAGTTGATTGTGTAGCCACCACGATCGCAATACTCATCAGGTCTGTAGGGAATGCAGGCCAGGGCATCACGCTTATTTCTGGTATAGCATCTCCCAAATCGGCTTGAATTTCGAGTGCCTGGTCTGCTGGTACTACAACAGAATTACCATCCACATCCCACAAAACACCCAACCTGCTAAAAACCATGGCGATCATGTCCAAATGATGTGGAGCAGCATTATGGATCTTGATTGATCCGTGTGTGACCACAGCTGCACCGATTAAGCTAACAACCTCCAAGTAATCTGGGCCAATTGTAAACTCCGTCCCATGTAATTTTGGTACACCTTGGATGTCAAGGGTATTGGAACCGACATGTGAAATCTGTGCCCCCATCCCATTCAGAAAATGACAGAGCTCTTGAATATGTGGTTCTGAAGCGGCATTGCGTATAGTCGTAGTTCCTTTGGCTGTTACTGCTGCCATAATTGCATTCTCGGTAGCTGTAACACTCGCTTCGTCTAGTAATATATCCGCTCCAAATAATGAAGTGGCTGAAAATCTAAACAATTTCTCGGTTCGATTATATTCTGCCTGAGCTCCAAGTTTTTCTAAAGCAAGGATGTGAGTATCAACCCTCCGCCTGCCAATTACATCGCCGCCAGGTGGGGGAAGCTGAATGTAGCCGGCGCGGGCAGCCATCGGCCCTGCTAGAAGGATGGAGGCGCGAATGCTGCGGCATAAATTGGGATCTAAATCTGCTGCTGTGACCCGTTGTGCTTGGATCTGCCAGACATTTGGTGCGAGTGTCTGAACTTCAATTCCCAAACTTTCAAGTAGGGCGCGCATTGTCCAAACATCCAATATGTCGGGAACATTGTGCAGCACAACTTTGTCATCGGTCAACATGCAGGCAGCCAAGAGTGGTAAAGCTGCATTCTTATTCCCAGAGGGCGTGACAGCCCCTGATAGGGCGTAGCCCCCATCAATGATCAGCTTTTCCATAGTTGCTCCTTCAAGTAACTATTATGCAAGCTAGAAACCGATACTGCACTGCTATAATACTCGCATGTTATCTATTTTTCCAGTCCTAATAACTGCAGTTTTAACAGGAATGTTGGTAAACTACCTCGCCGATGTACTGCCAAACCGGCGAAAAATTACCATTCCATATTGCATATATTGTGGAACAAAATTCAGATGGGTTAATTATTTTATTTGGCCACGGCGATGTCCGAATTGTAAACGTAGACGCTCAGCAAGGACCTGGGTCGTTGAAGCAATGATGGTAATGATTGGGATTTGGCTGTGGATGCTGCCTTACACAGAGATACAACCTCTTTTCACAGTGTTGCTTCTCGCCTATTTCATGCTGGTTATTGTCGTGGATTTGGAACATCGGTTAATCCTTCACCCTGTAAGCATTGCAGGAGGAGCACTGTGTATTATCATCGGATACCAACTCCACGGAATACAACCGACAATTATGGGGGGGGCAGCAGGCGCTGCGATTATGTACGGCTTATACATACTGGGTAAAGTGTTTGTACGTTATTTATCAAAAGCTCGCCAGGAGGATATTGGTGAAGATGCTTTAGGATTTGGTGATGTAATCTTGGGAGGAGTTTTAGGTTTGCTGCTTGGATGGCCTGGAATTATTGCCGGCTTGATTCTGGCAGTGATCTTAGCTGGGATGATAAGCCTATTATACATGGCTGGCATGTTCATTGCTCGGCGTGATTTACGCAACCTGACGATTGCATACGGACCATATTTAGTCATCAGCGCATTTTTATTGGTATTCGTCCTGTAAGACAAAATTACTTACAATAAAAAACGTCTCCTGTGTTTCTGCAGGAGACGTTTTTTTTTGTTTTTCACGGATGTGAGTTTAGACGCTGGCTTGCTTGGAATCTCGTTTAAACCAATTGCGCCACTCCTGATTTTCCCAAGCCACTAAGGTTGGGGCTGCGATAAAGATTGAAGAATAGGTTCCCATAAATAGCCCTACAAGCAAGGTTACCGAGAATGCCCGTAATGTCACACCACCCAACAGGACGAGTGCGAGCAGCATAAATTCTACTGTCATCAGCTGAGTATTAATGGACCGCTGCAGCGTTTGAATGATCGAGTGGTTTACCAACGTCTCATAGTTCAGACGGCGGTAGATTGTAGAATTTTCGCGAACCCGGTCGAAGACAACAATTTTATCCTGCACAGAGAACCCGATTACTGTTAAAAGGCTGGTTAAGAAAAGGGCATCGATTTGCCATCCTAAAAAATGGCCGCCTAATGCTGCCAAACTAATCAATACCGCGACATCATGGAACATAGCAATGATCGCACAAACGCCATAATGGAACGCGTTCTCAATCCCCCGGAAAGCCCAAGTTATGTATATCATCACTGCGACTGCCGCAACGAGAATTGCGATCAGTGCGCGCGAAGTGACTTCTTGACCGATTGTTGGCCCAACGCTGTCGTAGCGCAGTACAGTCACGCTTGTGGTAAATTCCTGCTCGATGCGATCGACGATCTCAACTCTTGTTGTTTCATCGAGAAAACTTGATTTTGCGTTTATCCGCGCAGCACCACTTGTTTGCGCCTGGATATCCTCAATACCCATATCTTCGTAAAGCAGGACGATTTCCGCAGGCTGTGGGGCAGTCCCAGAAGCAAACTCGAGTTCCATCATCGTTCCGCCGGTAAAATCAACAGCCAGCGGGAAACCCATCAGCAGGATGACCACAAAGCCAGGGATGATTAACAAAAGCGAGAAAGCGAAAAAATAATACCGTTTTCCTAATAGATCAATCATATATTTATCCTATCAAATGCCAAACCAACGGGCATAGTTTGTCGGTTTTAGCCATCCCAACACCAGGTTTAAGAAGGTGCGGCTGATGACAATTGCAGTGAACAAGCTTACTAAGACACCAAGTGCTAACGTTAGGGAAAAACCTTTTACTATGGTTGCGCCAAACTGACTGCCAAACCAGAATAATATTGTACATGTAATGAGCGTCGCGATATTTGAGTCACGGATGGATGGCCACGCCCTACGCCAACCGATATCAACAGACTGTTGGATGGTCCGACCCGATCGCAGCTCTTCTTTTAACCTTTCAAAGATCAATATGTTTGCATCTAGCGCACTACCTGTACTTAAAAGGAAACCGGCAATTCCAGCCAAAGTCAACGTAATTGGTATATATCTAAACAATGCAAAAGCTATGATTGCATAGATGATGATTGCGATGTCGGCAATAAGCCCCGGTAGACGGTAGTACAGGGCCATGAAAAGAATTACTATTGTGAAGCCGACAATCCCCGCAAATGCACTCTCCCGTAGCGAGTCTTGGCCTAATGACGGTCCAACAGTTCTTGTTTCAACAACTTTTAATGGAATGGGCAGCGAGCCATAGCGTAATTGGACAGCGAGGGCGTTTGCTGCTTCGGTTGTGAAATTGCCGCTAATAACTCCTTGACCATCCGTTATCGCACTATTGATTGTTGGAACTGATATCACTTCTTTGTCTAAGATGATTGCTAGGACTGTTCCGACATTATTAGCAGTGTAATCTGAGAATATTCGGGCCTCTTCTGGCTTTAGCTCGAATGCGACCTCGTATTCCCCAGCCTGGTTGGTTGTAACACCGACACTTTTTAGCCCTGTCCCAGTCATCACAGTTTGGAAGATAGGTTCACTCTCAGAGGCATCCCCAGCTTCAGAGTTTTGGCCGAAATCTGTCTCAATTTTTGTGCCAACCAGTGCGATTGCTTGTTCCACGGAGATGTCACTCATATCCACAAATTCAAGCAGGCCGGTTTGTCGTAAGGTAGCTAAAGCCTTTTCAGGGTCGGTCTCACCGGGAAGTTCCACCACAATCCGGCGATCACCGGCCTGCTGTACAACTGCTTCAGAAACCCCAAGACCATTGACACGGTTCTCCACAATTGTTCGGGCAGTGCTCATTGCTTCTGCATCGATTTCTACGTCTTCTGGTAAATCAGCTTCAAGTAGCGCCTGGACACCGCCGACAAGATCAAGCCCTAACCGGGTCTCAATAGCCTTATCAATACCGAAAACATGTATACCTGGATTGTTGGGCAGATCGAACCATACAGCCACCGCAACAATGGCAATTATTAGGATGAGCAATCTTAGCTGTCGATTTCGTCTCATTGATTTTCAACGCCTCCATATCATGCGAATGCCAGCCTGCTTCGAATACCATATCAGTGAAGGCTGGCACAAAGGGGGATTATACTCCCAAATAATTGGAATGTCCAACTTTGGGCTTCAAATTTGGACTTGATTATGAAGATGGATCATCCTGATAGCTGAATGGCGAGATTCCAATCGAACGCAAAAAATTTACCGTAGATTGAAGCACCTCAGCTGGGGTAAGGTCATCTGTTTGAAGAATATAATCTGCGTGTTCTTGTGCATGAGCGAGTCGCCGGAGCTGCTCGGCATATTCACGTTCTGACCAATTCATGTTACGTCTCGCTAAAGTTGTCGAGTAGGATGCGGATAGGTAGATTAATATTTGAGGTTTCGTCAATCTTTGCCACATATCGGCAACATAGGAATGGTCTTGGGCGATATGTTTTACGGTGTAGCCGCGCTCAGATAATGCCGCTACCAGGGTGGACTTACCGGACGCACAAGGGCCAACAATGCCTATCAAATTATTGCTCATCAGAAATCTGGGTAAGTTCAGTTTACTAATATGATTTCAGGGGAATTGATACGGACATGCGGCGGATTCCATCGCCAGTACCTTCTACTACCTGCAAGACGACTACCGAAATATCGTCAACTGGTCGTCCTTCATCGAGTTGGACAGCACGTTCCAGAATTTGATCGGCTATAGTTTGTGCGGATGAATGACCTTCTAATAATTCCGCTAGGGTATGGACAACATCAAGTCCTTCCTTTGATCGTCTACCGGCATGGGTTATTCCATCTGTATAGGTTAATGCAGTTAATCCGTAATCAAGATTCTCTTCGTTGATGTTGGGACGTGTATCGCGGTAAATACCAACAGGGATGCTCTTTTCATCCAGGGATTGGATCAAATCGTTTTTCGCGACGATAACTGGAGCAGGGTTATTTCGAGTGATGACAAGTGTACTGGTAACCTGATCAATTGATAGGATATTCAGGGTGGCCGAGACCCGACCACGCCGTTCTGTGTAAAGATAATCTGAAGCCGCTCGCGCCGCAGCGCCATCCCGTACTCCTTCAGCTAACAAGGAGATCACTTTACGGACGACCATCGTTGATATCCACTTTGCTCCGCGACCCGAACTCTGGCCATCCACCATAACAACAGACAAGCCACCATTTGGTCTCTCGACAATCTCAACTGTGTCGCCGCTGTCTGAGGTAGCGTATTTCTTGGTTTTGGCAACCGCAATATTGATTTCCATAAGAGAATTTTACATCAGCAGTGGATATTATCCAAGATTGTCTTCAGGAGTGGTGTAGCACTGAAATAGCAGCACTAAGCTATTTTGAAGTTCGATCATGTGTGGTTGGCAGATGAATCCCGCCTCTGTGAGCATTTGGGTGAAATATTTAGTTACTTTTTTCTGAGCATGTTCTGGCGCCTGTCCGGTGATGCTGAAAAGCCATGCTGCCAAGCGATAGATAGAGTTTGTGGACTTGATCCATGCCATTGGTAGGATGACCAATTTTCCTCCAGGGATAAGGACACGATGGATTTCTCTAAGCACCTGATCTTCGGTAATGTAATTTGTTGGGAATGTGCAAACGATCTCATGGAAGGTGTGACACTTGTATGGTAATTTGTGTACGTCACCAGTCGTCAGAATCGGGGTTATGGCTGCCGTGGTATTCTTTCTTGCTAACAATCCCATCTGGCGGCTCAAGTCAATCCCGAAATAGCTAATACCTTTCTCGAACAGCAGGTTTTGTAGATGTCCTGGTCCGTGTCCGAGCTCTAACGTCACTGGACCATCGAGATAAGGAAGTGCGCAAGCAATCCAATGCCGCCACATACCTAAAGATACAGAGCTGGCTACTATGTCGTAGAGCCATGCAAGCTGGGTGTATAAGTAGCTAAGGAAGATATGAACGATGTTCTGAAGCGGGGTATGCAAGATAAGGCTAGATTATTGTGCCAGTAAGACTGGAAGTTTGTTCCCTGCAATACGATATTCGATGTCATGGACGGCATCGGATTGGATCTCACCATCTGCATGCAGTGGGGTAGGTTGTTCTGTGTGAATCTTCAGCCAAGTTGAGTGGATTTGGTTAATGTTCGGATGTTCGATATAGCTGCCTGAATGTGGTTTCATTGTACGTGGTAGCAGGCGCAGGATTTGAAGTCGGGTTGACATCGAGCCATAGACAAAAGTCAGCTTACCATCGAAGGGATCTGCATCCGGGGTCATGTAGAATAATCCACCCGTAAGCGGGTTGTTGCCCACAGTAACGAGAGTCGCAGGTCCAGAATAATTCCCATCTTCCCACTCTAGATGGACAGTCCATTGGGGATTTTGCATCACCCCCATCAGTGTGGCCAGGAGATAACGCAGCACTCCTTTGAGCCGTGTGATACGCTGTTGGATCAGCGTTATTGTTGGTTCTAATCCAATTGCAGAGTTGTTGTCAAAAAACCGTTGCGAACTGAGATCAGGACCAAACTTTATGACACCGATATCGATAGCTTTTGTGCGCCCTGCTGCGATAACCTCCGCAGCACTACTAAGATCGGTTGGGAGGTTGAGGTTAACAACGAAATCATTCGCTGAACCTAATGGCATTACACCAAACGGAGGCAGTTCGCCGGTGTTGTTCGAATCGAGCATTCCATTAACAACTTCACTGATACTGCCGTCTCCACCGGCTGCAATAATCGGTGAAAATCCATCTTTGACAGCTTGCGCGGCTAATTCTTGACCATCCCCAGGTGCCGAAGTGATTTCGAGCTGAAATTGGATCCCGGCCTGGTTTAGGGCGGTTATTAATTCGTCTTTACGAGCTTGTGCTCGCCAGCGGTTAGCATAGGGATTCAAAATGACTTTTGCTATCATATTGTTCCATCCCGAATATATTGTTGGGTAATAGATATATGATTTTCAATTCTATTGTACTTTTTGATGAGTTGCAGGCTTTACTTATCCAATAAATCCGGGTCCTGCACCTGGATTCCTTGCAGCCTTAACCACTCAATGGCTTCATCAATGATTACCGGGTTCCCAGCAAGAAGAATTTCTAACCATCTCTCATCGCCTCCAATCTGAGCGCGCAATATATTGACGGTTATTTCGAATTTCCTGATCAATTGATTGATTACCGGAACACTCAACATCGACTCGGGATATACAAGGCGAACAACCTGATCGGTCATCGGCAGCTCCTTTAAGATTTGTCTTGGACTATCCGTTTCCACGCGTCAATGGGTCCAGATTTTGTAGATAGATTGTAGCATGTTTTGCTGTTTACTCATTGGCTGTTGGTGGATGCTGAACCGCAAGCTGTCCACAACCAGCTTGAATATCTATACCTCGTCTAATCCTGATCGTGCAGCTGATCCCATAGTCTGTAAGAACTTTTTGGAATTCAACAGCAGTTGAGTTTTTCGATGGTGCTCCACCATACATAAGGGTTGGATTGAGTGGGATGACGTTTACATGGCATAAACGGCCTTTGAGCTGTGTTCCCAACTCGTGAGCTTGTAAAGGCGTGTCATTAACTCCATTGATTAATGCCCATTCGAAAGTTATTCTACGCCCTGTAGTTTCAGTATATGTCCAGCATGCTTGGAGAAGGTCATCAAGGGGATATTTTTTGTTGATTGGGAGCATCGATGTGCGTAAGTCGTCATTAATAGCATGTAAAGAAACAGCTAAATTTACCTGCCGTTGTTCATTCGTAAATCTATGGATACCGGGCACTAGCCCGACTGTTGAGATGGTAAAACGTCTGGCACCGAAATTAGAACCGTCCTTATCATTCATACGGTCTATTGCCCCAAGCGTAGCGTCATAGTTATGCAGTGGCTCACCCATGCCCATAATGACGATATTGGTAATCGTTTCACCAATAGAGGATAGTCTCCTTTGATAATATAGGATTTGCTCGATGATTTCCCCACTGGATAGGTTCCGGTAAAACCCCATCTGACCAGTAGCACAGAATACACAACTCATCGCACATCCAGATTGTGAGGAGATGCAGACCGTACGCCGGTTTGAGTATTTCATCAATACCGCTTCAATTGCTCGGGCGTCATTCAATCTGAACAAAGTCTTCTCAGTTTTGCGATCATCAGATAGAAGGGTCGTCTCTGGTTTTAGGTTCGTAAACTTATATGTATCTCCTAATTTCAAGCGCAAGCTTTTTGGTAGATTAGAGAATAATGCCGGTTCATCGTAATATTGTTTATATAAACCATCCCAAATTTGCCTTGCTCGATATGCTGGTTCTCCCCAATTTTCACATACACGATTAAGTTCGGTATAATCTAGATTGAAGATTGACGCTTTCTGTTTTGCTGAAGCTTCCATCCTGGTCATATCATCCGACATCATTACGTCGCTTTCTCATACCTAGTAGCAGGTGAGAGATATCAGGGCTGATCCATTCCGGTTCAGGCGCCCAAGCTCGGGCCTGCATTGACTCAGTGACTCCAGACAGTACGAGTGCAGTGGGGCAGTTCAAGCTTTGCCCTCCGGCGATATCAGTCTCTAACCGATCTCCGATCACAAGCGTGTGCTGTGCATCGCTTCCCATTCTCTTCATGGCTTCTTGATATATATAAGTTGATGGTTTTCCAACCACAACTGGTTTTACTTCGCTGGCTGCCTCTAGTGCTGCGAGTATTGATCCGGCACCAGGCACCAAACCTTGGGGAGTTGGAAAGGTCCGGTCTGCATTTGTCGCTACGAATGCTGCCCCTGCTCTTATAAATAGTGTTGCATTTCGCAATTTTTCATAAGTTACCATGCGGTCCATTCCTGCTACCACAATCTCAGCATCTGCTGCAGTTATTTTGAACCCGCTCTCAGAAAGGACTTGTTCGAGGGCAGGTTCCCCGACAACGTACACCCGGCTGTCAGGTGGGTGATTGCTAATTAGGTACCTTGCGGCAGCCTCGGATGAAGTGATGATTTGATTTGGTTGCAACGATACCCCAAATCCAGCTAGTTTGTTCAGATATTCTGCAACTGTTTTGGTTGAATTATTCGTGGCTAAGGTGATTTTCAACCCCATATCATTGATAAGGTAGAAGACTCTCTCAAGATTGCCGATCGGTTCAGTATCACGCCACAGGACACCGTCCATATCAATGATTAACGCGTCGATATCATTTTGGGTGCCATTGCTCATGACCCAGCTCCAAATTTCTCTAAGAGATATTCAAACACCGGTTGATCAATGGTACCTCGCTCGAGATCAACTCGTTCCTCAAAGTTTTCGCTGCCAATAAACACATCGAGTGCTTCTTTGGTGGGGGTATCAAAGCAGCCATCAGCTGCTCCAAGGTAATATCCTTGCCCCAGCATGATATTTTGGAGGATAGATAAACGTGGACCGGAAAGTGTATACTTCTCCTCGTCTGTACTTTCTCCAAAATACAGTTCGTGCAGCCGTAATAGGTCAGCCAAACGGCCAACGGGGTCTGGGTGATCGTCTACGCGATAATCAACCCAGCGATCATTGTTTCCTCCATAGCCTGCGCCATGTTTTTCAAGATAAATCGCTGCGCTTTGGCGACCTCGTTTATCACCACCAGCCTGATCCCCAGAAAGTAAGGAGTAGTACATTTTCCAAAGGAAGCTGCCCCTGTGCTGCTCGAATGTCTCCGCCATTGCATCTATCACACCTGGTCCAGCTAGTATATTGCCCTGGATAGCATAATGATTACCTACAATCCCGCCTGCCCATGAAAGGCAATCTGATCCTGTAAATGTTACACTGCCGCCCTGTGAATCTACTATTCCCAACTGGCGGCTTTCACGCTCTTCATCAAAATCCAGCAAATGTGTAAGCGTTGCTTGGGCTGAAAATCCTTCAGCCATATGGTCTAACCCAGAACGTCCATAGCTCGTATTGGCATAAGCTTGGGTAGCCACTGCTCCGATACCTGCCCGAACCCATGGGACGATATTACCGACAGCAAGAAACTTCGAGGCTACTGCTACGCCCCATGCTTGTTGCTGTGAGTCGTACGCCACAATTGAGAACGTCGCGAGATTACGCATACGAGCCTCCAAGTTAAAAAGAAAATAGCCGGCAGATCCCGGCTATTTATAACATGATTCAGGTAAAGCACTATTTCTCGTTGGCAGTTTTGGTATCTGGTCCCAGCATAACCTGATCAACGAGTCCATATTTCACAGCACCTTCAGCATCCAGATAGAAGTCACGATTGGTGTCTTTTTCAATCGCCTTGACAGTTTGTCCGGTATGGTCAGCTAAAATTTCATTCAGGCGGTCCTTAAGTCTTAGGATTTCCTTGGCTTGGATTTCAATATCAGATGCTTGTCCTGAAGCACCACCCAACGGTTGGTGCATGTGGATTGTTGCGTGGGGTAGGGCATAGCGCTGCCCTTTTGTACCCGCGGTGAGCAGGATTGTTCCAAACGAGGCTGTCATCCCGACTGCCAAAGTGCTGATTGAGTTTGGAATCATTTGCATCGTGTCGTAGATAGCCATTCCTGCGTAGACCTGACCACCTGGGGAGTTGATGTACATCTGAATTGGAGCTTCCGAATCTTCACTGCTCAAGTAGAGCAACTGGGCAACAATCAAATTCGATACTTGATCATTGATTGGTGTGCCCAAAAATACGATCCTATTTTTTAAGAGCAGTGAGTATATATCGTAGGCTCTTTCACCTCGACCGGAGGTTTCGATTACCATTGGTATTAATGATTCTGGGTTTAACATAGTTTCTATCCTTAGGATTTCTTGATATTTTTCTCAGTTTTTCTCGGTTTGGACGTCAACTGTTGGTGATTCTGCCGGTAAATCAACCTCATTGTCTTGTTCGGGGATGTCGACGTTTCCTTTTTCAGTTTCGGCTGCGGTAGTTGAGTGTTCTTCAGCAGCAGCTATAGAACTTTCCGGGTCTACATTCTGTTCTTGCTCTGATGGGTCATCTGCAAGGGAATCAGGTCCTCTATCAGGTGTGGTGCTCACTTCAGATATATTTTCTTCTATGTCTTCTTCGTCAGCTTCAGTGGACAGTTCCTGTTCAGATAGTGTTGGAATACCACGTGCAATATCCCGCATACGTTTAGCGGTACGCGCCGTTATCATGTCGTACATCACGTTGTTGACGATATTCGCAGTTGTACCTTCGTCTTTCATTATGGCCTTGAAATCTTTTTCTGAAAGCGATTGTGAAATCTGCCCGAGAGTTTGATTGGTAGCGGTTTGAAGTTCATCTGGTTGTATTTGGATCTCTTCAGCTTTGGATATTTCGAGCATGATAAGCGATTTTTGTATGCGCTCCACAGCGACTGGTGTCACTTCCTCCCGTAAACCATCCATATCTAGCTGCCGAGTTTTTAAATAGAGATCCATATCCAGTTTTTGTTGCGCGAGGTCAGACGCCAGACTGTTGATGACATTATCAATCTCGCGTTCCAGCATCTGAGGTGGATATGTAATTTTCGCTTTGGAGATAATTTCCTCGATTACACGGTTATCATACTCATTGTTATATCGTTGGTTCTCTTGGAGTTCTAATTCGACGCGGATTTCTGCCCGCAGTTCTGCGATCGATTCATACTCGCCGACGGATTTTGCGAATTCATCATCAAGATCGGGTAAATTTCGAGCACGGATATCATCTATTTCAACAACCAGCTCAGCTTCTACATCACGAAGCGATTCGTAGGGGGCATCCTCGGGAAATGTATGGGTAAGTGTAATTTTCTCACCAATTGTGTGACCGATAAGTTGGTGTGAAAAGCCGGGAAATGGCCATTCATCTGGGTCTTGCTCATCCTGAGATGCGATGATAACTGGCAGCTTACGATTCTCAATGAGTTTCGAGCCCTGGTCATCTTCCCCGGTAGGCATGGCTTCGAGAATGATGTATACCTGATCACTCTCTTCAGCAGCACGTTCGACAGGCTCAATGATCGCCTGACGCTCCCGCAGGTTATTTATTACCTGATCAATATCTTCATCGCCGATTTCTTTCGGTTCGTAATCAATCCTAATCGATTGATAGTCTCCCAATTCCACTTCAGCTTGAAGAGGTATTAGAAATTCAAGTTCGAGCGGCTCGAGATTACTTATTTCTTCGAGGGTCCCAGGTCCAAATGGTTCAATTTCAGCTTCGTCAACGACTTTAGGATAGATATCGTTGACAACGATATCTACTGCTTCTTCAATAATCGCGCCCTCACCGACCTGTCGTGCGATGACAGCGTAGGGAGCTTTTCCCGGTCGAAAACCAGGTATCCGGGTGCGCTTAGCGATCTTCCGAGCTGCTTTCCGTTTGGAACCTTCAAAAACATCATCGTCAACGATGACCTTGATTTTTACCTGATGATCTTCCAAATACTCTTTCTCTAAATTCAACGTATGATCCTCTCTGAAGTATATTCTTTCTAAACCCGCTGGATTATAACATGGGATATTGGAGTGATCATGTAAGAATTACATATGAAAACCCTGCCAGTTGTACTTCTGGCAGGGTTGGAAATTGTAGAGTAGGGAAGGAGGGATTCGAACCCTCACGCCTTTCGACACGTGATCCTAAGTCACGCCTGTCTGCCAATTCCAGCACTTCCCCTGGTCGATATGGGCAATGAAGATTATACGCAGGTCATGTTCATACGTCAATAAAACTCGGATATAATCCTACGGTTGTCGTAAGCTACATATATCAATAAGTATGCAGAAGATGGGATGATATGAGCAGAGTTATCAATCCAGAGACGGCAGGCAAACAAAGGAATCGACTTGTGAAGGGATTGGTTATCTCAATTCGTGCATTAATGTCCCAACCTGATATCGATGACAGCTCATTGGACGTGGCAGCGTTTATGGCTCTATCGCTGGAAACTATTGCCAAGACAATTGAAGCGACAGTAGTTCCGTGGGAAAAACGAGATTACTGGGTTAAAGCAGATCGTTTCCGGATGGAATGGGCTTGGGCAGAGATACTAGGAGCGGAGATGCGTCGGGCAGTTCTCGAAGAAGACTGGGAATTAATTGCCGCTACATGTGTTCGAGTTGCGGACAGGATAAAAAATGTGAAGGTGTCTGATCGTCATCGGATGGGGGAACCATGGGTGGGAGCTTATCAAATCTTAGTTGCGGGTACGTGAGTTCTTGTTTCTGGTAGGAGCATGGAGAAACTTGCTTGCTGTGCTGGTCGACGACCCTTGACAAGCACAAAAGGGGCAATTCGGCGTACATTCAATCCGAAGGCTGCCAATTCATTAATATTGCGAAAATTGTGCAGTTGTCGTGATTTCACGATCCGCTTGGCACCCAACTTCCCGATGCCGGGTACTCTCATCAGCGTTTGGTGATCTGCTGAGTTTAGTTCAACGGGGTTACTACGCAGGTGTTTTTCTGCCCAAAGCCATTTTGGATCACCATTTGGAGAGAGATTGCCATCCTGGAGGTAAACAAATTCATTAACAGAGAAATCATAGTCGCGAAGTAAGAATGAAGCCTGATAGAGACGAAGTTGGCGTTCAGGTGGGCTGGGTGCAATATTTGCGAATGGGGTTCCGGGGACTGGACGGAAAGAAGAGAAATAGACCCTCTGCAAGTGATACTGCTGGTACATGAATGCCGTGCTTATTAGCAGCTCTTTATCCGGCTCACCAGCACTGCCAACAACGAATTGGGTTGTTGCAGACGGAGGTTTTGATATTGAATTATTGGGCGGGGAATTTATAATCGATCGATACCAACGTAATGGTTCTTCCAATTCGGTGAACTTTTTCTTAGGTGCAAGCTGGGTTAAACGGTTTTGGTTAGGAGCTTCTAAATTGATAGATATGCGATTCGCGAGCTGGCAAGCGCGTTCAAGCTGCGCATAGTCCGCACCTGGCATGATTTTTAGGTGTAAATATCCCTTGTAGTGGTACTTTTCCCGCAGAATCGCTGCGGTGGCCAGCAGTTTGTCTTGGGTAGATTGTCCCCCCTTAATAATTCCAGAGCTGAGAAATAAGCCTTGTGCGATACCAGCTTCAAATAAGGCTAAATAGGTGCGGGCTAATTCATCAGGTTGAAATGTAGCCCTGCGAAAATCTCTGCCAGCTCGAAAGGGGCAATAGAAGCAGTCCCGTTCGCATGCGGATGTTATCATGCCTTTTACGAGCGGCATGCGGTGACCACCGGGGAGTACAGCATGGCTGATCACCGTATGGCGGAGGCGGGAAGCAGGCTGCCGTCTGCAGCTTTCTCCATCCAGTTCTAGATCGAGATATTCATTTTGCAGTTGAAGGCGCTCAATAGGGTCCACACATTTATTATAGAACAATAGTTCTGATTGTCAAGTGAAAATTATTGCATTGTAAATGATGGTGATGCCGAGAGCTAGCATCTTCGGTTGATAAGGCATTCATAGAGCCTGTACGGAGGTAGGGAAGATGTTTAGCTCTGCACCACGCTGGGAGTAGAATGGCCAAGCAGATGAGTGTGGATAGAAATGTGGGTCATGGTTAATGAAATTAAAGGAAAATACGATCTGAATGGAATGAGGCATAATTGAGAGTCCACTAGATGGTGAGCAAACGGTCATTTAGGCATCAGGATAATATCCACGATATGAAATGATGCGGCTCTAAATTTGACCTCGATTTTGGTAGGTGATCACGGTGTTAGCCATTCAAAATGAAAAGTTCTGACAAAATAAAGTACATAAACTCTAGGAAGACAGCGAGTAAAATTAACCTGGAGCTTCTCAGAGCGTCTATTTTCGGGTGGGTAAGCCTTGACAACCCCTTTTTTGGTTGGTAAACTTCAAAATAAACTTATGCTTCTGATAAGTATCATTATCAGAAGCATACTGATTAAACTATTTTCCCAGTGATGAGGACTTGCATCATGACCGTTACACTGTTGGAAACTATCGAACAATATCTGGAGAGTGTAAATCTTTCCCGCTCCGAAAATACTGCCCGGACTTATCGCAACGCACTGCTTGCTTTTCGGGCTACCTTGGCTGACCATGGCAGACCGGTAACCTCAACCCCAGTGTCGGATCTCACCGAAGATGCTGTCGGTTGGTTTGCTGCCGACCTCAAAGTGTTTTCACCTGCTACGGAGCGCCTCTACCTATCTGCAGTTACGGGATACTACCAGTACTTAGTTGCTGAACGGCTCGTAGAAATTAACCTCCCCCGCGTCCAGCTGCTCATCAACCAACGGGCGCGGCGTCCTGGTGTTCGTTTACCGCAATTCCCGCGCGAAGATATTGAGTTAGTATTAGAATACGCAAATAATATTGCAGATTATAGTGCTGATGACCAACAGGAAAACCTGAGGAATTTTCGCGACCGCGCTTTTCTGCTGACTTTAGCAGATACAGGTCTACGTGTCCACGAAGCATGTAAGCTGCGTAGAGGTGATATCGATTGGAATGAAGGTAAGGCAGTCATCATCGGTAAAGGAGATCGCCAGGCGGTAGTAAGGTTTTCATCGCGCTGTATGAATGCCCTACGGGATTACTTAAATAAACGGGCTGAAATTGACGGTATATCCGGGCGCCCCCTAACATCTCTACCCCTATTTGCTCGGCATGACCGGGGCGCGGGTAAAAAAATCAAGCCAATATCGACTCGCACCGGGCAGAACATCATTCAACAGCGAGTTGGAGAAGCATTGGGGCACTCAGCAGAAGGGTCAATCACCCCGCACTCTTTCCGGCATTACTTTGTCACGACTGTATTGCAGGCTTCAGGCGGCAATTTAAAATTAGCACAAGAGTTAGCTCGTCACAGAAACATAGCTGTAACCCAACGCTACGCTCATCTCAATGACGATGAGCTGGATCATGGTTACTACGAAATATTTGAAGACCAAGGCTGATCTATGTGGACTCATCCTCGATGATTAGCGTTACCGGGCAGTGATCAGAACCCTGTATTTGGTCATGGATCTCAATGTCTCTTATCTTTGGCATTAGTGCAACAGACACAAGGAAGTAATCTAACCGCCAGCCGATGTTCCGCCGTCTAGCCCCAGATCTGTAGGTCCACCATGTATATTGAACCCTATCAGGGTAAAGCTCTCGATAGGCATCCTTGAACCCACTCTCCAGATAGCGGTCAATCCATGCCCTTTCCACAGCCATAAAACCGGATGTATTGGCATTCTCTTTAGGATTAGCCAAGTCGATTTCATTATGTGCGGTATTGAAGTCACCAGTAAGGATAATGCTCTGCCCTTCAGCGTGCAGTTGATTGCAAAGCTCGAGTAAATGTCGATAGAAGTCTAGTTTATAATCCAAACGGGTTTGGTCACGCTGACCATTTGGGAAATAGATATTGAATAGCTTGAAGTATGGGAAGTGTGTCTGCACTATCCGCCCTTCTTCATCGAATCGGTCCTTGCCCATACCGAAGACAACTTCCTCGGGGACGATATCAGATAATGTTGCTACCCCGCTGTAGCCTTTGCGAAGGGCGTGATTCCAATAGACATTTTTTTCACCGGGGATTGATTTCCCAGTCTCTGCTAATTGATCCTGGGTGGCTTTTACTTCCTGCAAACAGATAACGTCAGACTCCTGCTCCCATAGCCATTGATCTGCATTCTTGCGGAAGAGTGCTCGGATTCCGTTGACATTCCAAGTAGTGATGATCATGTTGGTTTCCTCAGGTGGGATTTCGTACATTTTATCGCAGATATGATTTCTATGTTAAAATGCGCCTCGGTTTTGTGAATTCGAAAAGACGGAAAAGTGATCATGAAATCCATTATTAACTCAGTAAAAGGTACGCGTGATTTTTACCCCCCAGAAATGGCCCTCAGAACTTGGCTTTACAATAAAATGCGAACTGTAGCCGAGTCTTTTGGCTATCAAGAGTACGAAGCCCCTTTGCTTGAATCAATCGATCTTTATGCTGCCAAATCAGGGGAAGAACTCGTAAAAGAACAATCCTTTGTTTTCTCCGATCGGAGCGGGGATCTTATTGCATTGCGTCCCGAATTGACGCCCTCACTCACCCGTTTAGTCGCCCAACGCCAGAACCAGCTCATCTACCCGCTACGTTGGTGGTCATTTGGCCCATTTTGGCGCTATGAACGACCCCAGAAAGGTCGCACCCGTGAGTTTTTCCAATGGAATATTGATTTAATTGGAATTGCCTCCCCAGAAGCAGATGCGGAATTGATCGCGATACTCGCTACTTTCTTTGTCCAGGTTGGTCTTATGCCTAAAGACATCCGGATATTGGTAAATAACCGGCGCTTGATCGATCAGCAGTTTGACAAATTTGAGATCCCGGAAACCCAAAAAAAACATGTATTGCGGTTGATTGACCGCCGGGACAAGATGGATAAGGCTCAATGGAACGACTATGCGCAAGAAATTGGACTGAATCCAACCCAAATTGCTGACCTCCATCAGCTTCTGCAGAATGAGCAGTTATGGGAGCAATCCGAAGAGCTTGTGCGGTTGTTTGCAGCACTAGATGCCTTGCAGGTAAGTGAATACGTGCAATATGCCCCCCACATCATCCGCGGCTTAGATTACTACACCGGCACCGTCTTTGAAGCGTGGGATGTCGATGGAGAGTTTCGGGCGATCATGGGTGGAGGTCGCTACGATAATTTGGTTGCAGATGTGGGGGGCTCTCCCCTGCCAGGAGTTGGATTTGCGATGGGTGATGTCGTACTCGCGCTGGTCCTGCAGAAATTTGGCTGCATCCCTCCCGATCTCGGCCAGCAACCTGCTCCAGTTATGGTAACTGTATTCGACACCGACACGTTACTGGCTTCCTTCCAGCTGGCGGGCGAACTGCGAAAGGAAGGGTTTAATATCATTGTTTATCCAGAAGCTAGCAAATTAGGGAAACAATTTAGATACGCGAATCGCATTGGTGTTGCTGCAACGATTGTCCTCGGACCGGATGAAATTGACCAAGGTACCGTGGTCATCAAGGACATGGAAGATGGCAAACAAAACATAGTTAAACGAGGGGCAGCTGCTGCTTCTCTTTGGAATCTGCTTGAAGCCCGCCCACCTTCATGATAGAATACCGACACATGCGGTGCCAGTAGCTCAATAGGCAGAGCGCTTGACTGTGGATCAGGTGGTTGGGGGTTCAAGTCCCCTCTGGCACCCCTCGATATGGCCAGCC
>JBFENN010000006.1:0-38856 GCA_041551115.1 Anaerolineales bacterium | reverse complement strand
TAACCACGCTCGAAGATTGCATTTGGACTAAGAGCAACCAAACGTTGTTGAAGCCCGGAGACCTGGGTTTGTCTTAACTTAAGTGTATGGGCAAGAGTGCTCTGAGCACGACGAGAGTAATCATCTACCCGTTGGCGGTCGTTTCGAATACGTGATTGAGGTGATAACCCAGCTAGGTCAGTTTTGAGATTCTGCAACCCCCATTGGCAATTGTGCAACGTATTAATGGCCGCATTCTGCAAACGGTCGCTGTGATCGACGAGATTCGCGACCAGATCGGCTTTATCAGGTGTGGCTAACTCAGCCGCGGCAGTTGGCGTGGGAGCCCTCAAATCGCTGACAAAATCAGCGATCGTGAAATCGGTTTCGTGACCGACCCCCGTAATTACCGGAACAAACGAATCTGCAATAGCGCGTGCGACCGCTTCATCATTAAACGCCCACAAATCCTCAATTGATCCACCGCCCCTGGCCAGCAGGATCAAATCCGGTTTCACTTCCTTGTTCAATTTATCAATTGCGGAGACAATTCCGCTCGGCGCATCAACGCCTTGGACCGCTGTTGGGGCAAGGACAACTTCTACTAAGGGGAAACGGCGGGCGAGGGTGTTGAGCATATCTCGCAATGCAGCCCCGGTCGGTGAACTAACGATGCCAATGCGTTTCGGCCATTTGGGAAGTGGTTTTTTACGGGCCGGATCAAACAAACCTTCGCCTTCAAGGCGGTCTTTTAGCTGCAGGAACTCTTGGAACAAAGCACCTGCACCAACAGGCCGGATGCGATCGACATACAGCTGGTACTGCCCAGCGGCTTCGTAAACACTAACATTGCCGTGCACCTCTATTTCATCTCCGTCACGGGGTCGATAAGTCTGCCGGAGCGCAGTCCCACGCCACATCACACAGCGAATTGAAGAACCAGCATCCTTCAAGGTAAAGTACAGATGACCGGAGGATGGGCTTGAGAAATTGGAGACTTCCCCGATTACCCATAAATCCTGCAGATAATGATCACTTTCCAGCAGGTTACGCAGGTAGCGGGTGAGATCGGTGATAGACCATGATTGAGGTTCAATGAGGGGTAATTGAGTCATCGGAAAATCTCTCAGCGTGGATCAGTATTTTTGAGGATACTCTGCTTCAAATGGACTGTCAACCACTCTCATTTGCATGTCTGGGCTGAGCAGCTACCATATTCACCCAAGGATATACTAGCAAAAAGGGGGCAAACATTCCAATGAACCAAAATCTTTGCTACAATAATGATATTCTGAATCTCGGCTGTAATTTTCAACCATATCTAGAATACGGATCACTGAACAAATAACCTGGAACAGGAGACTACTCAACCAAACCTCATTGCAATGAAATATCTCTTCTCACCCTGGCGCATGGAATACATTCAAAACCACATCGGCGCAGAAGACTGCGCTTTCTGTACAGAATTGTCCCGGGAAGATGGCCCGGAAAATCTTATCGTTGTGCGAGCCGACAGCAACTTTATAATCCTGAACCGCTACCCCTATACCAGCGGTCACTTGATGGTGGTGCCGTATGAACATGCGCCAGCCCTGGACGGATTTGATATGACGACGCGCAGTGAAATGTTTGAACTGACAAACCAGGGTATTCAAGTATTACGGGCGATCTACAATCCTCAAGGCTTTAATGTGGGTATCAACATTGGCGAAGCTGCTGGGGCAGGAATTAAAGAACATATCCATATGCATATCGTTCCCCGATGGGGGGGTGACACCAATTTCATGTCTGCCCTGGGCAGAACGCGTGTATTACCAGAATCGCTTGAAGAATCATATTCTCGCATTAAGGCTGCATGGTTGTCATTTACCAAACCCTAAGCTGCAGCTGAATAATCTTAAGGATTGATTCTGCAACTGCCCTCAAGACAAACAGTAACTTTCAAAAACCAATACGAAGATCTCAAGGAGATAAGAAAATGGTTCAAAATGCAGAGCAAGCTGTGATTCTCAGCGCAGTCCGCACACCTTCAGGCCGGTTTCAAGGCAGCCTTGGCAAGATTCCAGCTCCCAAACTAGGCGCAATTGTTATCCAAGAAGCTGTAATGCGCGCCGATCTTCCTGATCCAAGTGAAATTGACGAAGTCCTGATGGGAAACGTTGTTGCTGCAGGCTTAGGCCAGGCACCTGCTCGCCAAGCAGCAATCTTTGCAGGTCTACCCGTAGATGTAGGGGCAACCGCCTTGAATAAAGTCTGCGGATCGGGACTAAAAGCCGTTATGTTAGCTGCCCAATCCATACGAGCCGGAGATGGAAATCTGTTCGTAGCCGGGGGTATGGAATCAATGAGCAAAGCCCCTTTCTTGGTGAATGGTCGAAGTGGTGAACTGCGCTATGGTCATCAAGAATTAACGGATGCGCTGCTCTATGACGGTCTTTGGGACCCATTTGAGAATTGGGGGATGGGAAACGCAGCCGAGTTCATAGCGAATGAATTCGAGGTTACGCGAGAAGCCATGGATGAGTTTGCCTTCGCCAGCCATCAAAAAGCAATCCAAGCGAGCGATGAAGGTAAATTTGTGGCCGAGATCGTGGCGGTGGAAATTCCTGGACGCAAGGGCCAAATTACGATCTTCGACAAAGACGAGACTCCGCGTCGCGACACCTCGCTTGCGGCACTCGGCAAGCTAAAACCGGCATTCGTCAAAGATGGAAAAGTAACAGCGGGTAATGCCCCAGGATTGAATGATGGAGCATCAGCTCTAGTAATCGCTAGCCAATCCAAAGCTGATAGCTTTGGTGCAAAACCGCTGGCTAGAATTGTTGGTTATGCACAAGCCGCAGTAGAACCCAAATACCTATTCTTCGCGCCGGTGAAGGCTATCCCAAAATTGATGCAGAAAGTTGGCTGGACATTGGCAGACGTCGACTTGATCGAGCTCAATGAAGTATTTGCAGCCCAGGTATTAGCTGACGGGTACGCCCTCGCAAAACAAGGCTGGGATTGGGAGAAAGTGAATGTCAATGGAGGGGCTATCGCACTTGGTCACCCAATCGGTGCAAGTGGAGCCCGCATATTAACAACATTAGTCTATGCCCTGCGCGAGCGTGGGTTGAAGCGTGGCATCGCCGCGCTTTGCCTCGGCGGTGCAGAAGCCGTAGCGATGGCAATTGAAGTTGATTAATCACCAGAAAATATGTACACCGGAAAGGGTGTTTACCATCTGTTTAGGACTAGAGAGGTAATATGGACATCACTAATATATTTGTTGTCGGTGCAGGAACGATGGGTAGCAGTATCGCACAAGTTGCAGCAACTTCTGGTTTCTCAGTGACCTTAATGGATATCGAACCAGAGGCATTGAAACGTGCTCAACAATCTATCGCTCGGTCGGTGGATAAACTGGCCAGCAAAGATCTACTCAGCTGCGACCAAAAGGAAGCTGCAATGAGCATTGCCATGACAAGTTCGTTCGATAAACTCTCAGCAGCGGACCTCGTGATTGAAGCCGCGACGGAAGATACAGCATTAAAGTTCAAGGTTTTTTCTGAGATTGATGATTCTGCAAAGCCGGGGGCAATTATAGGGAGCAATACATCATCCATCAGCATCACGAAATTAGCAGCTCAAACAAAACGCCCAGAGTCTGTTATTGGGATGCATTTCATGAACCCAGTTCCATTGATGAGGTTGGTTGAGGTTATCCGTGGAATTGCGACCAGCGAGGAGACCACCAAAAAAACCATACAAGCATGCCGGGTAATGGGTAAAGAGCCGGTTGAAGCTGCAGATTCACCAGGCTTCATTTCGAACCGTATTCTTTGCCCGATGATCAATGAAGCCATCTTCGCTTTGCAAGAAGGAATCGGTACTCCAGAGGCTATTGATATGGTGATGAAATTAGGGATGAACCATCCAATGGGACCGCTATCGTTGTGCGACCTAATTGGGTTAGATGTAGTTCTCTCAGTAATGGAAATCTTACAGCGTGATCTGGGCGAAGATAAATATCGACCAGCATACCTGCTGCGCAAGATGGTTGATGCTGGCTATTTAGGCAGAAAAGCGGGGCGTGGTTTTTACGAATACCAATAAGCATTTTCATTTGTGTAATAGATTGCTAGCTCACATGATCACAGAAAGTAATGGTTCCTATGGAAAACAATAATACCTACGACTATGTCGTTATCGGGTCCGGCTTTGGTGGGAGCGTCAGTGCAATGCGCTTGGTGGAAAAAGGCTACCATACATTGGTTCTGGAACGCGGCAAGCGATTTGAAGATGATGAGCTCCCCCGTACTAATTGGGATATCCGCAAATACCTTTGGCTGCCGATCTTACGTTGCTATGGAATTCTGCAGATGAGTTTGTCGCGCGGGTATTTTGTGTATAACTCAAGTGGCGTAGGTGGTGGCAGTCTGGTTTATGCCGCCACACTCATGGAACCCAGTGATGAGTTCTACAACTCGCCCGCTTGGAATCAGCTTGGGGATTGGAAGTCTATCCTGAACCCCCATTACACGACCGCTAAACGTATGCTGGGAGTGGCGACCAATCCCGAGCTTTGGGCAGCAGATGAAGCATTACAGGAGGTTGCCGAAGACCTTGGACGCGGTGAAAATTTCCGGCCGACAGAAGTGGGCATCTTTTTCGGGGAACCAGGCGTAGAAGTTGCTGACCCTTACTTTGCAGGAGAAGGTCCCCCAAGAAAGGGCTGCGACCACTGCGGCGGATGTATTGTGGCGTGCCGCAACAATGCGAAAAACGCCCTCACCAAGAACTACTTGTATTTCGCCGAGAAAATGGGGGCAGAAATTCGAGCTGAAAGTCATGTCGATAGCATCATCCCGCTAGCCTCTGACCAACCAGATGGCGCACGGTACAGCATACAGTACCACTATACGACAGGATGGCTGAAGAAACCAAAACAAAGTATACGTACCCGTAATGTCATTGTGTCCGCCGGTGTGTTAGGAACACTCGCTTTGCTGATGCGCTGCCGCGACGAGCACACCACCTTGCCAAAGATATCAAAGCACCTTGGTCAACGTGTGCGGACGAATAGTGAAGCATTCATGGGTGCTTTCAGCCTCGATGAGACCAATAACCACTCACAAGGCTTAGCGATAACCTCAATTTTTTATGCAGATGATGTAACCCAGGTCGAACCTGTTCGCTTCCCCGAAGATTCATCGCTTCTGCTCAGGCTGCTTTCCTCACCGATCATCACGCAGCGGGGTGGTTTCCTGAAGAGGCTCGTCGCTACATTAGGTGAGATTTTCAAGAAGCCGTCTGAGTTTTTCGATACAAAATTTGGGCGTAGATTGACAAAACGCGGTGTGGCATTGATGTTTATGCAAATGAAAGACAATCAAATGAACCTAAGGCAAGGTCGGAACCCATTTGCCTTCTTCCGGCGCGGCTTGATCGCAGAACGAAAACAGGAGTACACGGTTCCAATTGATATCGCACTCAGCCACCAAATCACCAGATCTGTAGCCAAGAAAATAAACGGCTATGCCGGCGGTTCAGTTACAGAAGGTTTGCTTGATGTCCCCATGACAGCCCACATCCTGGGGGGATGCGCGATCGGACAGGGCTCAAATGACAGTGTAGTCGGTACCGATTGTCAGGTTCATAATTATCCTGGACTATTCGTTGTCGATGCTTCGATTATTCCGGCAAACCTGGGCGTCAATCCCGCCCTGACGATTACCGCTCTCGCGGAATATGCAATGAGCCAAGTACCTGTAAAAGGTGATAGCTAGCGACAAACGTGCAAACTACAATTGTAGATATCAGCCAGAATACTCAGGCCAACTTACCTATTAGGTCAAGTTGGCTTGTATCATTATATTGTAGAGATCTATCGATATTCAATTGCAGTGACTCGGAATTTCAACAGCAAATTATCCAATGCCTCGCGCAGCAGCACCGCTTCGCCCACCCCTTCAGTTTCGGCTAACTTCGTTAATCTTTCGAGCTGGGTCTGGGTGTAGTGAGTGGTTTTCGGAACTAAACGCTCTTCGTAAGACAACTTAACGCAGTTTCCCCCGAGCTCTTTGGCACGGTATAGAGCCTGGTCTGCCCTCCGGACTAATTCACTCTGCGTAACCCCATCCACTGGATAAGTCGCCAGGCCTGCACTGATGGTTATACCAGAAACACCTTGCTGAGAGGCAAGATCAATTTCCATAGCAGCGGTTTTTTTTCTGATTGTTTCCAAGTGCAGTAGTGACCCTTCTCGCTCCAGGTTTGGAAACAGCACCGAAAACTCATCCCCACCGTAACGAGCAACAATCGACTCATCTGGCACTCCCGAGCAGATCAGAGATGATATCTCTTGGAGTATTTCATCACCGGTGCTGTGTCCATATTTCTCGTTACATCGTAAAAATCTGTCCAAATCAAGAAATGCCAGCGTAAAGGGTCGCTGGACAGCAACAGCTTTATCATAATAAGCTGCCAGCTGCTCATCGAAGTTGCAGCGGGTAAGCAGACCAGTAAGGTCATCTATTTGATATTTTTTGGATTCCATGGGGCACCTATTCCCGTAATAATCTGGATTCACCTTTAGAATATACAAGCATAATCACCTTTGTCTGATATATTAACCTCTAATATATTATTGTATTATTTCTTAATCATATATCAGTATATTATCTTGTCAACCGTTAATATCAAAGTTGTAAGCATCGATATATGGAAACTTAGGTAAATGAAACTCCCAGTGAGGTACGACCCTTGCACTCGTTGCTAGGGCAGTTATAGCGCATACGTGTGTAAAATCAGGAATGATGAATAACCAACTCACAAACATTTACGTGCGGCAGGCCGTCCTGGGTATTGTGTTGCTGCTCGCCAGCTGCCGAAGACCTCCATCATACAATTCCACAGACTCTCTAGCGACAACGCATCTCAAGACTCCTTCTGCTACGCCGACTGCTTCCGATACTCAATCTCCAACACTTAAGCCGATGAGAACGCAGGTGATCGCTACTCCAACGATGGATTTCCATCACGAGACACCATCCAATTTCTGCTCACCATTGGTAGGTGTAGCCCTCAGCGAAATTACCGACTCTATCGTCAACCCATTCAACCCGCCCCGGTCTGGGTCAGATGATCCCCACCAAGGCATCGACATGGCAGAGTTGAAAGGCGATCCAAGAATAGCAGTATCCGGGTTAGGGGTTAACTCTGTAACCGGTGGAATAGTAGCTGCGATCATTGATGGAAGCTTCCCTTATGGGAATGCGGTCATGATTGAGGCACCACTTGAAAATATCAGCGAGGAATGGAAATTGCACCTACAACCATCAGCATCAGACAGCACTCAACCCTACAAAAGTCCGCTGTCCTGCCCTGAAGATTATGACATCATCCCTGAATCTGAACACAAAGGGCTGGCCTTTTACCTGTTATACGCTCACTTGGCTGAGCCGCCTAGCTTTCAGATTGGAGAAAAGGTTACCTGCGGCCAGATGCTAGGTCAGATCGGGAGCAGTGGAAACGCCCTCAACCCTCACCTGCATCTTGAAATCCGGATTGGACCGGTGAATATGAGGTTTGCAGGGATGGCACATTATGACTCCCGGGCAACAGCTCCTGAGATGGGCAATTATTGCCTGTGGAGGGTAAGTGGAAAGTTCCACTTGATCGATCCATCATTTGTTTTGTCCAGGACTGGAGAGTAACGCAAGCTAATAATTGGAGATTTAGGAATGGAGCCATTCAGAAAGAATGTCGCGATTGCGATCGATGGTGGTGGGATAAAGGGTGTTATTGTCACCAAAGCATTAGCGATGATCGAGGATCACCTCAGTTTGCCGGTGCAAAACATCTTCCACCTCACCGCTGGGACATCGACCGGATCATTGATCGCAGCAGGGATCGCTGCCGGGTTGACCGCGCAGGAAATGTATGATCTTTACACTACGCTCGGAAATGAAATTTTTAAACCAAGCTGGCGCACGAAGATTTGGCCCCTTGTGCGCTATAAATACCCCGCAGAACCATTGAAAGATGCGCTCTCAGCGTATGTCGGTGACCTTAGGATGGGCGAATTCTGGGAAAAGGAGCCACCAACCGACGTAGTAATTACAACTTTTGATCTAGTAGAAAACCGTACGCGCTTCATCAAACCATGGAAGAAATCCTACCGCGACTGGCCAGTGGTAAAAGCGGTCATGGCTTCCTGCACGGTACCGACCTATTTCCCGATCGTTGAAGGAAGGTTTGTTGACGGAGGGGTTGGTTCTTACTCAAACCCGTGTTACCTAGCTGCTTATGAAATTCAATATTGTCTTGGATGGGATCCAACGGAAACAACTTTAATCAGCTTAGGAACTGGGCGCTCACCCCATTCATTTGATCCTGTTGATTCCAACAAGATGTATCCCTGGGAATGGATCAGCCCCTCCCTTGGTGCCTTCCTGCAATCTGCTGATGACCAGCAAGTCCACCTCGTGAAGAACTTCTTCCAAAAACTAGATTTCCGCCGCTTCCAAGTCGATTTCCAGCAGCCAATTGATATGGATGATGTCAGCAAGATCCCAAGATTGGCCGTTTATGGTGAAGAGATGGGGCGGAAAATTCTCAACGATATGACTGATCAAGCACTTGAAATCACTGCTGTTACACCTGGATAAGGTTGTGAATGGTTGTGCTCTGGGTGGTGAGCGAAAAAGCATCACGATCACAGGCTATCTGCTTGACACATCCACTATTGAAGTGTAGAATCTCCGGAAATCCGGACTTAGGGAATTGTGTAATGAAACAACTCGCTGGTTTTACTCGCTACTATTATTACTACGGCACATTCTATTCGGCTGCCGTTAGCAGAGTTTAAACGGGCGAGTAATTAGGACAACAAACCCAAAAACGCGAGGCTGACGGCCTTGCGTTTTTTTATTTCCAATCAACAGGAGTTAATAGTGGCTATACGTGGAATTCGCGGTGCAACGACTGCGACTCTAGATAAAGAAGAAGCCATCCTCACAGCGACAAAACAGCTATTAAATGCTATTTGTGAATCCAATCCGACCTTACAGAGCGAGGATATCGCCAGTGCCATCTTTACACTTAGCGATGATTTGAAATCAGCCTACCCAGCCCGAGCAGCTCGGGAAATCGGATGGACTGCTGTTCCCCTGATATGTGCTCAGGAAATTCCCGTACCGGGAAGCCTCTCCAAGTGCATCCGAGTCCTATTGCATTGGAATACACCCATATCGCAAGCTGATATTAAGCACGTTTACCTGCGAGGAGCAAAGCAACTGCGACCAGACCTAACGCCAATCGACCAGTTATGACCGTTACTAATTTGCCATTGCCTAAATTGGATACAACCACTGCTATTCGACGAGACTGAGATTCTAGGAGGCGATATCCACCATGATGATAATCATGAATACGCATGCCACTGAGAGTGAGATTGCACAAGTCGTTGCTACAATTGAGACATTAGGATTGAGAGCTCATCTCTCACAGGGGGAGGAACGCACGATCATTGGTGCAATTGGAGATGGGAGACCTATCCAACGGGATCACTTTTTACATCTACCAGGTGTAGACCGAGTTGTACCTATCTCGCGCCCTCATAAACTTGCTTCTTTAGAACTACACCCGAAAAGATCGATTTTCCCCTTGGATGGGATCGTAATGGGTGGTGAAGAAGTCATCATCATTGCCGGTCCTTGCGCTGTGGAAAGTCGAACGCAGCTGCTTGAAACTGCCCAGGCAGTGTGCGAAGCGGGTGGGCATGCCCTGCGTGGGGGAGCATTTAAACCACGGACTTCACCATATTCCTTCCAGGGATTGGGAGAAGAAGGACTCGAATACCTTGCCGAAGCGCGGGAGATTACTGGGATGCCGGTCATCACCGAAATCATTGCACCTGAGCAGGTGCCGTTGATCACGAAATATGCCGATGTTCTGCAGATTGGAGCCCGCAGTATGCAGAATTTCGCCTTGCTGCATGCTGCCGGTGCCAGTCAACATCCAATCTTGGTTAAACGCGGTATGTCTGCCACGATTGATGAACTCTTAATGGCCGCAGAATATATCCTCTCCCACGGGAATGAACGAGTGATATTATGTGAGCGAGGTATCCGGACATATGAAACCGCCACCCGAAATACCACTGACATCAATGCCATCCCCGTGCTAAAGTCCCTCACCCATCTACCAGTAATACTTGACCCCAGTCACAGCACTGGTAATTGGGAATATGTTTCTGCAATCGCCCGAGCCGGGATTGCTGCAGGCGCTGATGGATTGATTATTGAAGTACACCCAACACCAGAACTTGCATACTCAGATGGCGGGCAATCTTTGAAACCGGAGCGGTTTGCTGTACTCGTTGAGCAGGTACGTGCGATCGCCGAAGCAGTAGGTAGAACCGTTGCACCGAGACGAACTTGCCCAACCAGGAATTGAGCCGTGTTAGGTATGAGGTCACACCATGATAACTGATGATGGATTTATTCCAGCTCGGATTGCAATCGTCGGCTTGGGATTGATGGGCGGATCGCTGGCTTTAGCACTTAGGGGGCATTGTAAAAAGCTGCTTGCAGTCGATAATGACTCGGCCACAATAGACCTGGCGCAGCGAAATTGTATCGTAGATCAAATATCTGACCGGGTGGATGAAATCCTGCCCCAGGCTGATGTTATTATCCTGGCTGTACCTGTAAAGTCAATCATCCAGATCATAGGAGAGCTCGCCGCATATAAGAATGACCAAGCGATTGTTTTCGATCTCGGCTCGACCAAAGAAAGTGTCTGTGAAGCAATGGAAAAACTTCCAGAATATTTAACACCCATTGGTGGACACCCAATGTGCGGTCGTGAGACTAATGGGCTTGAATATGCCTCAGCTGATATCTTTCGTGAAGCCACATTTGCGTTAGTTGCTTGTTCCAATACGACCCAACCCGCAAAACGGATGGCTGAATCTATCGTCCGTCATATAAAAGCCCGCCCAATATGGATTGACGCAAAAACCCACGATGAATGGACAGCAGCAACAAGCCACTTGCCATATCTGCTATCAACAGCACTGATCCAAGCGACTCCAGATGCTGCGGCGTCGTTGATCGGGCCAGGATTTGAAAGCACGACCCGGCTTGCGTCTAGCTCCGCCCAAGTTATGGAAGATATTTTGACAACAAATAAAACTAACATCCTTGACTCATTGCAGAAGTTTCGAGAAACATTGAATATCCTAACCAAAACCCTTGAGGATGAATCTGGGCAGTTGAAAGAAATCCTCATTGGAACAGCCGATAAGCGTACCGCACTATTAGAATCTAAGCAGCAACGATGAACCTAATCGCTGAGAAGAGTGATAATCTACACGGCCGCATTCGATTACCGGGTGATAAATCAATTTCCCACCGGGCAGCGCTCTTAGCAGCTTTTTCTGCAGGCGAGAGCAGAATCAGTAATTTCTTGACAGCCGGAGTAACCACGCCACTATTGAATGCACTTACATCATTTGGAATCTCATGGAAATTATTCGGCGATATTTTGGTTGTACAAGGCCGAGGTATTACAGGCTGGGATACACCAGCACGCGTTATTGACTGTGGGAACTCCGGGACAACACTAAGGCTGTTGGCCGGTGCATTAGCAACCGTTGGTATCCGGGCAACACTCGATGGTTCACCTGGATTACGCCGCCGTCCGATGAACCGGATCATTGAACCACTACAGAAGATGGGTGTAAATATTAGTGGAGATGATGGACATGCACCGTTGCGACTCGAACCGGCTGGAGCTGTGATTAACGGGATTGACTATCACTTGCCAGTCGCAAGCGCACAGGTAAAAACCTGTCTGCTGCTCGCCGCCTTGAATGCAGAGGGGCAAACAACGTTGCGCGAACCAGGCCCCTCAAGAGATCACACCGAACGCCTGCTGAAAGGGTTAGGCGTTTCACTAGTCAATTATTCCCGGGAAATTACCGGTTCCAATTCTGCTCTTGAGTTAGTCCAGAATCTAGAACGGCAATATATAACCACGCTCACACCGCAGCATCCGGCTCACCTGCCATCTTTTAACCTGCAGATACCTGGGGATATCTCATCGGCAGCCTTTATTATTGTAGCCGCACTGATTACACCAGGTTCTGATCTTGTCATAGAAGATATCGGACTTAACCCTACGCGAACCGGATTAATCGATGCACTCGTCAATATGGGTGCAGACATCGAGATTCAGAAACAAGGTGAGCGGATGGGTGAACCGTATGGAACAGTCCGGGTTCGATATTATCCATTATCAGGAATTGATATCTATGGGGAACTGGTTGTGCGCATGATCGACGAGTTTCCAGCATTCAGTATTGCCGCCGTCTACGCCCAAGGTACAACGGTGGTATCCGGAGCTGAGGAATTGCGTGTTAAGGAATCCGATCGCATTGCCGCCATGTGCAAAGAACTCAAGATACTGGGTATTCCCATCATTGAGAAACCTGATGGCTTTGTTATTCCGGGCAATAGCAAGCCGAGAGGGGGTCAAGTATCAGCCCATGGCGATCATCGCTTAGCAATGGCTTTGGCAGTGGCTGGACTACAAGCCTCCGCACCTGTAAGAATCTCGGGGGCGGAAATCATCGCTGAATCATTCCCCACTTTTTCTGAGGTTTTGCGATCGACCGGCGCGGACCTTACTATTGAGGAAGATTCATGACTTTCTACACCTTTGGATTGATCGGGCATCCTATCAAACACAGCTTGTCTCCGCTGATCCATAATGCTGCCCTAGCAGCTCATGGCATTGCTGGTGAATACCGATTATTTGATGTACCTGAGCTGCCGAATAATGCAACGCGCATAGTTGCTCTATTAGATAGCTTCCATGCAGGAATCATTAATGGGTTGAACGTTACAATCCCGCATAAACAAGTAATATTAAGCTATCTAGACAAGCTCACCCTAACTGCGCAAAACATCGGCGCAGTTAATACCATTTACCAGATTGGCAGTAGGCTCGTTGGAGACAACACAGATGCACCTGGATTTCTCAAACCACTTGCAAGCTATACGCGGGGTCTGAGCGATGATAAAACTGCCGTGATCATAGGGGCTGGTGGAGCCGCACGAGCGGTGGCGTATGCCCTCAATCAGCAAGGATGGAAATTGACTATCGCGGCGCGACGGAAGCAGCAGGCACAGCAGTTGGCAAACAATCTTAGCAAACACCCTCTCATTGAGAAAATAGAATCATCTCATGGGGTACACCCGGACGATTGTCATCAAATACGGATCGTGGCACAAAAACACATCAACCGGATCATGGAGTGGACAAAGGTTGACCTGGTCGTAAATACAACCCCAATCGGTATGACACCCCATGAAGATGAAAATCCATGGCCCGACGATTGTGACCTGCCTTCAGGAGCAATAATATACGACCTGGTATACAATCCCGCAGAAACTGCGTTCATCCGCGCTGCAAAGGCTGCCGGCCTGGATTGTATTGGTGGTTTGGACATGCTTATCGAGCAAGCGGCGTTAGCTTTTGAATGCTGGACAGGGCTAGACGCTCCAAGAGACGTGATGCGCGTAGCGGCGTTTGAAAAGCTGGTTAAATAAGCAAAAAGAAATCCTCTCGACTTAGAAAAATGCTATGTACAAGCTTGCTAATCAACAATTAAACACTCGTGCAAACAGCCAGTTTTTTGCATCACTCAACGAAGTGATTGCGGCATTACAGGTCGCCGGAAAAAATATTATCCGCCTGGATGTCGGTTCGCCTGATATGCCACCACCCAAAGCCGTTATTGACACCTTGGCTCGTTCCGCAGCTGTCCCAAGCCATCACGGCTACCAGGCCCATAACGCGACAGTAAACTTACGGGCTGCTTGGGCAGATTTCTATTTACGGAACTACGGCGTTGAGCTAGATCCCAATCGTGAGGTATTGCCACTCATTGGGTCAAAAGAAGGTATTTTCCATTTTATGCAAGCTGCTCTTGAACCGGGTGTTACTGCCATCATCCCTGATCCAGGATACGTGACCTACACGCAGGGAGCTTTGTCGGCTAATGCCAAACCTTTTTATCTGCCCTTAAGACCAGAGAACGATTACCTCCCAGACTTCGCTGAGGTCCCAGCTGAAGTGGCTCATCAAGCCAAGTTGTTTTGGTTGAACTACCCCAATAACCCCACCGGGGCTACTGCTACACATAAACATATGGAACAAGCTGTTGATTTCGCCAAAGAACATGATCTCATCTTGTGCCATGATGCAGCTTATTCGCAAGTAACTTTCGATGGTTACAAGGCTCCCAGTGTGCTGCAGGTACCTGGAGCAATTGACTGTGCTGTTGAGTTTAACTCGTTATCGAAATCTCACAATATGGCTGGTTGGCGTACCGGTGTAGCCTTAGGTCAGCCAAAAGCATTACGCACGCTTTACGCCTATAAAACGGCTACCGACAGCGGACATTTCCTGCCGATATTAGATGCCGCAGCCCAGGCGCTCATGACTGATCCTACATGGATACACGAACGTAATGAAATCTACCGGGAGCGGCGCGACTCGGTTTTGGCTGCCTTCCAAGGAATCGGCGTTAGTATACCCAAACCTCAAGGGGCTATATATATCTGGTTTCCAGTTCCGAGCAAGATGTCCGCTGAAGCTTTTGCAGGATCATTGTTAGAACAGTATCAAGTTAGCCTCACCCCAGGGACTGTTTTTGGATTTGGTGGTAAAGGATACGTGCGTCTTTCTATTACACTCCAAGATGAACGCTTATCTGAGGCGTTGCAGCGAGTCACAGCATTCTATGGGAGCATCTAGAACTAACCATGACGATTCGATTTCTCACAGCAGGGGAGTCCCACGGGCCAGCTCTTGTCGCAATTTTAGAAGGGTTTCCAGCCGGTTTCCCGATATCGAATGTACTCATCGACCAGGAATTATCTCGCCGCCAGCGCGGCTACGGGGCGGGACCGCGCATGAGAATTGAACGCGATCATGCTGTGATCCTTAGTGGTGTGCTGGAAGGCCTCTCAACAGGTGCACCAATAGCCGTAACAATCGACAATCGAGATCACGAAAAATGGAAGGGGGTAGCTGTCGAACCATTTACCACCCCGCGTCCTGGTCATGCTGATCTAACCGGCGCGATTAAGTATGGTTATAACGATCTGCGCCCGGCGTTAGAGCGCGCTTCGGCTCGTGAGACTGCCGCCCGTGTTGCAATGGGAGCGATCTGCAAACAGCTCCTAGCCCAGTTCAATATCCAGGTTGGTGGCTATGTAACGTCGATTGGCAAGATCACGGCCGACATCGATGGAATACCGGGTATTGAGCGATTCTCTCAAGCCGAGGCGAGTCCTGTCCGCTGTCCTGAACCAGTTGCGGCCGCAGCTATGCAAGCCCACATCCGCGAGATCATGGAAGCACGCGATACATTGGGTGGGATCATCGAAGTGATCGCACTCGGACTGCCTCCGGGGTTGGGCTCCCATGTCCATTGGGATCGCCGCTTGGAGGCACGCCTTGGTGCAGCCGTCCTGAGTGTACAAGCCATCAAGGGAGTAGAGTTCGGACCAGCATTTGAGAACAGCGCTCTGCAAGGGACAAAAGTTCATGACGCCATTCGTTTAACCAGGCACCAGCTGACTCGCCCTTCAAATCGGGCTGGTGGCCTGGAGGGCGGTATCACCAATGGCATGCCGCTCATCGTTCGAGCGGCGATGAAACCCATCGCAACGACCTTAACCCCCCAGGAAACTGTCGATCTAGCGACCGAGTCCGAGGCACTAACTCAATATGAGCGTTCAGATTTTTGCCCGGTTCCCCGCGCAGTACCAATAATCGAGGCAATGGTTGCCTTGGTGCTGGCAGATGCCCTGACCGAAAAACTCGGCGGTGACTCTCTGAAGGAAATGCAGCCGCGCTATAGCAAGTTAGTGCGGACTAATAGTACAGATATAGGAATAGAGCGCAAAGTCCATGAATTTTGGCCAGACACAAAGTTAATCTTGAATAATGATGAAGAATAACCTTGCCAACGGCGACACACCAATATTGCTGTATGGTCCACCAGGCTCTGGAAAATCCAGTGCTGGAAGATTGCTCGCTGAGACGCTTGAACTTCCTTTCTGGGATTTAGATCACGAGATTGAATTGCGCAGCAGGGCAAAGATTCCAGAAATTTTCAGCAGACACGGTGAAACAGGATTTCGGAACCGTGAACAAGATGTCCTTAAGTCTCTTTTAGTTCGACGTCACGGAGTAATTTCTCTTGGGGGAGGTGCACTGCTGGATCCGGGAAATCGAGCGCTTGCTGATGACATCGGAATTATCCTCTGCCTTTCAGCATCTACGGAGGATCTACTTAATCGTTTACAGACTGCCGATGAGGAACGCCCGTTGCTCAGCGAGAATTTAGAATCAAGCCTATCTGCGTTGATTGCACAACGGGCTGACCACTACGCTTCATTTCCTAACCAGCTCGATACTTCAGGGCGAAACAGCAGGGAAATCGCCTGGGAAGTTCAGAAAATACTTGGCGCTTTCCGGATTCGAGGTATGGGAGAGCCGTACGATGTGCGAGTCATTGAAAATGGTATCCATCTTGTAGGTAACCTTATTAAATCGCGTGGTTTGCGCGGACCGGTGGGATTGGTATGTGACACGAACATCGCTCCGCTGTACGCGGATATTGTGATGGACTCCTTGCAAGAAGCAGGCTATCAAGTCATCAAGATAATCATCCCCGCGGGAGAGGAACACAAAACGATCGCGACAGTTCATACAATCTGGACACAGTTGTTAGCCGGAAAAATCGAGCGGGGCAGTACGATTGTCGCATTGGGCGGAGGTGTCCTGGGCGATCTAACGGGATTCGCTGCCGCTACGTACCTTAGGGGAGTGAGATGGGTCACGGTTCCGACATCTATACTTGCCATGGTCGACGCAAGCTTAGGGGGGAAGACTGGAGCAGATCTGCCAGAAGGGAAGAACCTGATTGGCGCTTTTCATTCTCCTCGTCTTGTGCTAGCTGATCCGCTCACATTGAATACCTTACCAGAAGCTGAATTCCGCAGCGGTTTGGCTGAAGTAGTAAAGCATGGCGTGATATCAGATCCTGGACTTTACAATTGCTGCGATCAAGGTTGGGAGAATATCCAAGCAAACCTTGGGCAACTGGTCCGTAGAGGGATGGCGGTCAAGATCCAGGTCATCCAAACTGATCCTTATGAGCAAGGACTGCGGAAGAACCTCAACCTGGGCCACACAATCGGGCACGCTATTGAAACCGTGTCAAACTACAGAGTTCGACATGGCGAAGCAGTCGCGATCGGGATGGTCCTGGCAGCCAAATTATCCATCCATGCCGGGCTGACCGATGAGAGCCTCGTCCGGCAGATAACCCAGACATTAACAAAGCTTGGGCTGCTCACATCAATACCAGCTGGTCTCGATCGCCAAAAGATTATTGAAGCAACTAGCTATGACAAAAAACAGTCTGGGGGGAAGGTGCAGTTTACCCTACCGGTACGGGTAGGTGAAGTGAAATATGGTATTGAAGTAAAGGATTGGGAGTCTATCGTAAGAGATTAAAGTACAGGGAATCCCCCGATAGAGGTGAGCAAATGAAAAAGGTACTCGTACTACATGGACCAAATCTGAACCTGTTGGGAATCCGGGAAAACACGATCTACGGTAATAATTCATTAAAAGAGATCAATCACCAACTGCAGGAAGCTGGCAAAAGAGTCGGTATAGAAATCAGATCCTACCAATCCAACTGCGAAGGGGAGCTCATTGATACACTCCACGAGGCACGAACATGGGCTGACGGGGTCATTTTCAATCCGGGTGGCTACACTCATACATCAGTGGCATTACGAGACGCGGTTGTCGCAATTGATCTTCCTGTTATTGAAGTTCATCTATCGAATATCAGCAGCAGAGAAAGCTTCCGACACACATCGCTCATCGCACCAGTATGTATAGGTCAAATCAGCGGGTTTGGCTGGCAGTCTTATCTGGTTGCGCTACACGGTCTTGTGCTGCAATTGAAATCCTAGGTATACTGCAGTTCAAGAGTAATATTCACCGGGGTACCATCATGATTATCCTGCTTGCATCCGCTCTCTGAAACGCGTGCGTGAATATTACCCAGTTGTAAGGAATCTCTATTATGATTTGGGCTTGAATCTTCTAGAGGGTAGCATGCGTGTGGAGTTTAGGCTGATTCCATATCTACCGATTTTTGTCAGGATGCTATTACTCATCAAGGAAACAAAAAACCTCCCAGGAAAAATCCTGGGAGGTACTTCGTTTATTTCTAGTTTGAACTATGACTTTAATCGCCAGCTATCGCTTGGCTCTGCAGCACGGGTCGAAATTTATACCCGTAGACCAACAGACCGCGCTCGTCACCATCCGATCGCAGGCGACGGGTAACCATCTCAACCGGCATCCCAATCGAGACCGATTTGGGTTCGATGTCAGTTAGCTGAGCGGTCACCATGGGACCTTCAGCCAGCTTAACCATTGCTACGGTATAGGGGGCAACGTCTTCATAGCCAGCTGGAGCATCATATACTTTAGTGTAGGAATACACTTCCCCGCGGCCACTGAAACTGAACTCGGTCTTCGCTTCACCACCACATTCAGGACAAACATCTCGCGGCGGGAAGATTTTTTCATCGCAGTGAGGGCATACTTCACCCACCAAACCATACCTTTGTTTGCGTAAACGCCAGTGTCGAGGGATTTCCATTTTTTATCATACTCCTAGTATTGTTATATCATGCCACCTGTGAGGGTGCAGCATAAGTGTACGGATAACAAGCTATCAAACACTATCAAATCGCCAGAATTGCAAGATTCTAACAATACTCTAATTAACAGACCTCGAAAATGTGCGTAACAGCCGAAGATGCCGGTCCGCCTAACGATTGAACCAAGGCGCGGTGTGCATTCGGAACCTGGTTTGCCCCAGCCTGGCCACGCAGTTGCAATACCGCTTCAACAGATTGGTAAATCCCGGTTGCACCTCCTGGGTAGCCACGCGCTTTGAGCCCACCCATTGTAGATATAGGTAGAAATCCGGCTGTTCCGAGCTTGCCATCCTGAGCTAATTTCCAACCCTGGCCGCGCTCAGTATATCCAGCGGCCTCTAAAGACAACACTGCAAAAATGGAATAAGCATCATGCAGTTCAAACAAATCGACATCACCAGGTGAAACCTGAGCTTGGTGACAAGCACGCTGAACGGAAATCTGTGCAGCTTGGAAAACCAATGGATCGGACCGGTCGTGGAGGGCTAATGTCCCAGCCGTCATGCTTGATCCTGCAATGCGGATTAGCGGGTGTGGAAACCCTACCGGAAGCAGTTCTGGTCGTGTCAAAATCAGTGCTGCTGAACCGTCAGCGAACGGTGCAACATCGAACATATTGAGCGGATCGCTGACAATCCCTGCTTTGTCATAGAGTTCAGGGCGGATAGCCTTCCGAAACATCGCATTAGGATTGGCTACGCCATTCGCGTGCGCAACTACTGGAAAACCAGCAAACACATCACGCGGCAAGTCGTATTCGTGCAGATAGCGCTGCATGAGCAGTGCTGCTTGAGTGGTTGGCGTCATCCCATGAATGCTTTCATAATCACTATCACTACCAGCACTCAGCGCAGCTTCCACTTTGCTCCCGATGCTGTCGGTCTGCTTCTCAACACCCACAACCAAAGCGACATCTACCATCCCAGATCGAATTGCCATATACCCCAAACGAAGTGCAGCGGCTCCTGATGCTCCAGCTGACTCAACTGAAACAGCTTCGATACCTTGATATCCTGAAAAATCCGCCACCAATGTTGCTAGATGAGCCTGGCCTGAGAGCATCGGTGCCAACATGTTGCCAACAAATAATGCTTGAGGTGCAAGCCCACCAGCATCCTGAATGGCGGGTTCGATAGCCATAAAAGCCAATTGTCTAAGGGAAAGATCCCAATGTTCTCCGACCGGAGTCTGTCCAATTCCAGCAATGACAACTTCATTCATGATGTTTCTCCCACCTATTTGGTAACCAACTTGCCGCGCAGGCGGGTATAGGTTGCATAATCGATTTCTGTGCGCCGGGCAATATAGTCCTGAGTATACGGTGCCAGCTCCCTTTTCGATTGCAGTCTATCAGTCACTCGAATCGCAAATGCATCGGAACCAGCACCCGACCCGAAAGATACCATCAAAATGCGATCACCGGGCTCAGCGACATCAAGAATCGCAGTTAACCCAATTATTGCGGCACCAGCGTAAGTATTACCTATGACGGGGACAAGCAAGCCGGCATCAATCTGCTCTTTACTAAAGCCTAATTGAGCTGCGGCTCTTTGTGGAAATTTTGTATTGGGTTGGTGGAATACGGCATAGCGGTAATCCTGAGCAGTAGTATTTGTTGCGTCTAGCAATGCACGTGCAGCTGCATTGATATGTTTAAAATACGCCGGTTCACCAGTAAAGCGCTGCCCGTGTTCAGGATACTTTTGGTAAGCCCGTCGCCAGAAGTCGGGTGTATCTGTGACATAGGAATAAGTGCTTTCAATCACAGCCAACGCTTGGTCTGCGGGACCTAGCACGTACGCGGCACCCCCTGCACCAGCAGTATACTCCAGTGCATCCCCGGGACGCCCCTGGGCAGTATCCATACCGATCGCCAAAGCGTAATCTGCCATGCCAGAACCTACCAAACCAATCGCAGCGACCATGGCTTCGGTACCTGCTTTACATGCAAACTGCCAATCCGCAGCCTGCACGTTGGGCACGGCGCCAATCGCCTCTGCCACGATTGTGGAGGTGGGTTTAACTGCATATGGATGCGACTCCGATCCAACCCAAACTGCGCGGATAGCTTCTGGTGATAGCTGGGCACGCATCAAAGCGTTGCGAGCTGCCTCGATCGACATCGTTACGACATCTTCATCAAGACCAGGGACAGATTTCTCTTGTATGGGTAAACCTCCCTGACCGTCGGTCCATAAACGAGCAACCTCACTGGCGGGAAGCCTGTAGCGGGGAACGTAGGCACCGTATCCAACAATCCCAACCGATCGATCCGGTTTTAATAGAACGTTTTCTTTAGGTGTTTTATCCATAATCTTCTTCTAATTTGTTAGTAATTCCTTCTGAAAGATTTTATCTGAGCTAATCTTGGAGAATCGAGATGATAATGGGTTTAATGCGCGCCAATCTGTTTATCGCCAACTGTATATTCTGCTAGCATCTTCTGCGCTTGATCAATTCTAACCGCGCCAATTTCGACCATCTGTTTGGCGATCAAGTCAATCTGCTCGTCTCGTGCACCTGCAGCAATCGCTACCTGTCGGGCATGCAGACTCATATGCCCGCGCTGAATACCCTCGGTAGACAGTGCGCGCAAAGCAGCGAGATTCTGTGCCAAACCCACAGAAACGAGTATCTCGGCTAAATCGGCCGCAGTGCTGACGTCCATAAGTTTCAGGGCGATACGCGCTAGTGGATGCACTCTAGTCGCCCCACCTACAACCCCAACAGCCATAGGCATTTCCAGTTTACCCACCAGTTGATGCTGGGTATCTATTTGCCAAGAGCTCAATGAAGAATAACGACCAGTCCGAGCCGCGTATGCGTGCGCCCCAGCCTCAACCGCACGCCAATCATTTCCAGTAGCCAGAACGACTGCATCAATACCATTCATGATTCCTTTATTATGTGTAGCTGCACGGTACGGATCAGCCTGCGCGAAAGCCCAAGCGGCAATGATCCCTTCAGCGACATCCTCACCCGAGAATTGCCCAAACTCGAGTGCGGAAATCGGAATTCTACAGCTGGCACGCGCTAACCGGTGATCCGCAAGATTGGAGAGGATACGCAAATGCACACGTCCACCAGTCAGCAACTCTACCTTTGGTGCTAAGTGTTCTACGGCCGTATTAACTGCGTTGGCTCCCATTGCGTCCCGGACATCATAGAGCAAATGCAGCACTAAAAATGGTCCAATTGGAGATTCGTCAATTCTCCTGACCTCAATATCTCGGGGACCTCCACCCAGCCGTTTGAGGAGAGGATCTAGGGTTTCTACCTCTGCTAATAACTCTTCACGGTGATCAATTAATTTCCGAGAGGCAGCATTATGATCAATAACATCTAAAATCTGCATCTGCCCAATCATCAAAGGCGGGTCAACATCCGCGGTGAACCCACCTTCCAAGCGGGCTAATTTAGCCATAAAAGAAGCGCCTGCCACAACCGAAGGCTCTTCGACAGCCATTGGGACTAGTATCTCACGGTCATTGACGATGAAATTTAAGGCTATACCCAGTGGCAACGGAAAAACACTGATTGCATTTTCAATCATATGCTCCGCATCCTCGGGGGTCAAACCTATACCGCAGCGTAAGAGCTCTATTTCCGCCTCAGTCAGCAGTGGTGAAAGAGCATCAAGACGTTCGTTAATGTCAAGATTGTAAAACCCGGGGATTCGTGAACTTTGTTGAGTATTGGCCATATTCTGCTAGTATCTACTATCACGCGCAACTATGTTGAGGTTTTCACCCCAGCAAAGATCAAAGATAAATTCTTCTGGCTAGCTATTAGCTTAGTATTATATACCCGGAGCAGGCTTCCAAAAACTATCAGCCCAAGTAGTACACAGAACAAACAGGCAACACGAAAAATACTCGAATAATAGTACTCTGTTTTTCCTTCCCTCGTCGGTTTCGGCCTTTTGAGACCAAAACTATCTGAAAATGCGGTAAAATATCAGTATTTGGTAAAGTTATGGTCATCTTAACTCGTGAACAACTTGAAGAACGCCTCGCTGCCCTCCACCAGGCAAGCCTTGAACTGGTAGGTGATTTATCACTAGAAAATGTCTTAGAACGCATTGTGACATTAGCACGCGAACAGGTCTCGGCGAATTACGCTGCTTTAGGGGTTGTCGATAAACAAGGGGATCTGGTTAACTTTATCCCTGTTGGGATGAGCCAAGTGGAAATCGATGCGACCGGCTCCCCACCCGTTGGTAGAGGGATGATCGGCGCGCTGCAGAAAGAACGCCGAACAATCCGGGTATCCGATCTTCATTTAGACTCTCATAGCGAGGGATTCCCCCATGGGCATCCAAATATGAGCAGCTTCCTTGGTGTTCCCATCCTGCACGGCGAAAGATTATTAGGTCAAATTTACCTGACGAATAAACAAGATCATCAAGAGTTTACTGAAGCCGACGAACGCGTCATTGAAACTTTAGCCGCGTATGCTGCCATTGCGATAAATAACGCCCACTTATATGAAGATGTTGTCACGAGGGATCAATCTCTCAGGCGGCGCAACGAAGACTTGGCACTCATAAATGATATTGCCGCTTCCTTGACAGCTACCCTCGATGGTGAACAAGTCCTTGACAAAACTATTCAACGGGTCATCAGTTATCTCAATGTCGAAGCTGGTGAAATCTTTCTCCGTGAGGATAACGATCAATTCTTTCGTATGGCTATCCACCGAGGGGAATACGCCGAAGCATTCCTAACCAAGAACCGGTTTAAGGTTGGGGAAGGCTACATTGGCAAAGTAGCAGAATCCGGCCAACCGAAAGTAAGCATAAACCTGAAACAAGACATGCATTTTCTGCGACCTGCGGTTGTTGAGGCAGGCATACGCAGTATCGCATGTATTCCCTTGGCGGCCCGCGGCGAAGTTATCGGTGTGATGAGCGTCGCATCGCGATCCGAACGCAGATTCAACCAACGAGATATCGATATATTGAGTTCCATAGGTGCATGGACTGGAATCACCATTGAGAATGCGAACCTGCACCGGCAAGCACGCCGTCTAGCAATCCTGGAAGAACGCGAGCGCATCGGGATGGATCTGCACGATGGGATCATCCAATCAATATATGCAGTCGGTTTAGCATTGGATTATGCACGCGGCACCGTAAATGAAGATCCCAACAAGTCCCAAGAGAGAATTGAACAAGCTATCGAAGGCTTGAATAAAACGATCCTGGACATCCGATCTTATATCCTCGACCTACGCCCATACCAATTTACTGGTGATAGCTTGAAGGACGGTCTCCGCCAACTGATCAGTGAATTTCGCGCCAATACACTTTCTGAAGCGAATCTTTATGCACCTGAAGATAACCTCACATTTCTGCCAACATCACATGCAACTGCGCTATTCCACATCTGCCAGGAAGCGTTAGCGAATGCAGCCAAGCATTCGCAAGCCAGAAGGACGCGTATATCTTTGTGGAAGACAAATGAACGTGTCTTGCTTGAGGTGTCTGATAACGGGCGGGGATTCGATCTAAATAATACAAGTATAACGCTTGGACACGGCCTCTCGAATATGCATATCCGCGCCCGGAAAGTTGGGGGAGATGTCGACATCACATCAGCTCCCCAAGAAGGTACTACTGTTCTTGCCTGGGTACCAATTCGGGCACAATGAGTTTGATAACCAGCCGCCAGAACCAGAAAATTAAACTTGCTCGAGCACTCAAAACCCGCAAAGGGCGCGATTCTTCCGGGATGTTCCTGGTTGAAGGGATTCACCTGGTTGGAGCTGCGGCGGAATCCTGCCAAACTGGGATTCACTTAGAGGAGATATACTACGCCCCAGATTTACTGCACAGCGATTACGCAACCCAGCTAATACAAAAACAGGGAAAAAAAGGGATGCCTTGTTACCCGACATCGAGCGATGTATTTCAAACGATCGCGACTAAGGAAAACCCTCAGGGGATCATTGCGATAGCCCACCAGCCAAAGACGAGCATCAGCCAACTGTTGTTACCAAATTTCTCGTGGGGTGTGGCTGCTACTGCTCCGCAGGACCCAGGGAATGTGGGTACGCTGCTGAGAACAATTGACGCTGTGGGAGCAAACGGGTTGATCTTGCTTGGGGATAGCACTGACCCATATCATCCAAGCTCTGTGCGCGCTAGCATGGGTGCGATATTTTGGAAACCGGTTGTCAAGGCAAGTATGGCTGATTTCACCAATTGGATTCAGGTGAATGGATACAACCTATATGGCTCATCAGCCCATGGGACTACCCCTGTAAGCCAAGTGAAAAGCTTCAACAAACCTTTGATATTGTTGTTGGGCAGTGAACGGTTTGGACTTACCGACGATCAAACTGCCTTATGCAAGCAAGTGATCAGTCTCCCAATGCATGGACAGGGGTCATCGTTAAATATTGCAGTCGCAGCAAGTGTATTACTCTACGCAATGCTTGATCACTTGGAACCCCAAATTTAACCTAAAGCCACGTCCAGAGTCATCATCACTGCAAATCCCATCATGGCTCCGATTGTAGCCACGTCGGTATTCTTTTCCAACTGTGATTCAGGGATCAGCTCTTCCACACAAACAAAAATCATGGCACCAGCAGCAAATGCCAATGCATAAGGTAGGATCACGCGCATATAGATAACCGCAACGGCACCAATGACCCCAGCTATAGGCTCAACAATACCTGATGCTTGTCCATAAAGAAAAGAGCGGAATCGAGACAGACCTTCGCGGCGCAGCGGGACAGAAACGGCCATACCCTCAGGGAAATTCTGTAATCCGATACCGATTGCTAGTGCGACCGCAGCACCAATCAACTCAACGGAACCACTCGTAGCAGCCGCACCAAAGGCTACGCCAACTGCCAATCCCTCTGGGAAATTATGCAATGTGATCGCTAGAACGAGCAGGATGCTCCGGTGCCAACCCGATTTCACTCCTTCTGCTTCTTCGTCCGGAAATCCAATGTGTAAGTGCGGTAAGATTTTGTCGATGGATAGCAAGAATACACCCCCAAAGAGAAAACCAATCAACGCTGGCACCCACTTATAGCTACCCAATCCTTCCGACATCGCAATCGCAGGTGCCAGAAGCGACCAGAAGCTGGCTGCAATCATCACTCCGGCCGCGAAACCTAACATACCGTCTAAAACTTTGCGGTTGATTGTTTTAAAGAAGAATACTGCTGCAGCACCCAGCGCAGTTACAAACCATGTAAAACATGTTGCCAGGAGCGCTTGGTAAACTGGAGAGAGGGAGAGAAACCAAGCTGCCAATGCTATCACCACCAATTTGAGATATGTGCCTACTTAATAGCGCTGATTATAGCATGCAAACTTTATAGGATCGCAGTAGCTAAATAACTCTTTGGCTGGAAGCTCGGAAAACCGGTAGTATCTGGTTTATACTACCTGTAAGAAATCTTGGTTTGGTTTTTATCGCATTGATTAGATTTCCAGCGGGAGAGAGCAAATGAATCGCAAAGACTGGGTTTGGGGAATGATCGGGATTCTGCTCTTCGCACTCTCAGCATGGCAGATAAACCAAGCTTCGCAAGGTTTGGTTACCACAAAGCTGCCATCCAAGAACACAACTATCACTCGGATTCATCCAGACATTCCTGACATAGACACCCGTCCGGTTGTATTGATTGGTCACGGGTTAGCCGGTTCGGGCATGATCATGCGCTCATTTGCTTTTACGCTTGCCCACGCTGGTTATGACACTTTGCTGTGGGATTTTGCCGGTCATGGAGCCAATCCAAATCCGCTTCGTTCTGAAGATCTGCTGGCTGATGTTGAGGAAGCCGTAAACGCGCTAAAATCTAAACGGAGCATCCCTGATGGACGGAAAGCAATCCTTGGGCATTCAATGGGCAGCGGGGTTGCATTGGATTACGGTACTGAGTACCCCGGAACAAACGGGACAGTCGCTGTATCACCGGTATACCGTCAAGTAACCGGCAAACTACCAAAGAACTTACTCTTGATGGCAGGGGCAAATGAGCCACGTTTCTTAGCCACCGCACAAGACATGCTGCTCGATGCAGGCGGGGAGAATACTGCAACTGACTTAGGGAGAGGCCGCAAGCTAGTCGTTATTCCCTTAGTCGAGCATGTTTCAATACTATTTGCACCGGCAGCTCACCAGGCTGCTCGCCGATGGCTGGATGGTATCTTCGGTGAACAGCCTGACTCACGTAGCTACAAAGATGCGCGCATCGGATGGTATCTTGCCGCAGTCTGTGGCTCACTGATAGCCTTAATCGCATTTTCACCATTCTGCACGCGAAATTCTCGTACTATCCCAACTAAACTGCCACTACCCAGACGTATCGCTGCCCTTGCAGCGGGGGTCGCAGGAGCTACCCTTTTCTTTTGGATTGGTGATTTGGTGAATGTCAACTTGAATGGAATCTTTGGTATCTCAGTTGGAGGGGCATTACTGCTGTGGCTCGCTATCGCTGGTCTGATCGCCCTCGCCTTACTGAACTTCAAGATCGATCTACCAAGCAAGCAGGAAATTGCAGCAAGCAGTGTAGTATTCGGAGCACTATGGATAAGTGTTGGTTTGTTGGGTCAGTTGGTATGGGTGCAGTGGGTGCTGATCCCTCAACGGTTGGTAGTATGGCTCCTAGGTGTCATAGTGACCTTACCCTGGTTCCTCGCAATCAGCGAAAGTTCATTACCTGCAAGTAAGCCTCAGTGGGGGATATGGTGGCTGCTGGATTGTGTATTACTGATAGGTGGATTGCTCATTTTGCTGCGTTTACTGCCTGAATACACCTTCCTGCTGCTCCTACTGCCGATAGTACCTGCCATTATCGGGCTGCACACTTTGGCAACTATACCCTACCGCCAACGGTGGTCCTTCACTTTAAGCGGCGCATTTTTCCTGAGCTGGGTTATCGCTGCAATATTTCCGTTGATATAATATCTACACCGGTAATCTTATCCGCTCTGCTAAAGCAGATAATTCTTTCGTACAGATTACATCTACCAGTGGGAGAAAGTAATTTTTGTTCTCCTTATTGAACGCTATCTACCAAGGAGTAATACTTATATCGGGAGGGAATTATGCGGCTTTTTACAGCGATAATCTGTATACTATTAATTCTTGTCACAGCCTGCTCAGGTCAACCGGAGACACCAACGCTATCATCAGAACTATCACCCGAGTTACCAGCGACCCCGACCGGAGTTGCTTCTACTATGCCAGCCCAACATATAGAAACCACTACCGGTGATGATGACCCAGAAAAACCGGCAGATTTTGAAGAACTGATGCTTCCCATCAATCGAGATGCGCATTTTGTTGGATCAGGCTTGTGTGCAACCTGCCACAGCAATACCGCCGACCAGAGTGGGACGGATATATCGATCGATGCGTCCTGGCGGGCTACGATGATGGCGAATGCAAGCAGAGACCCATATTGGAGAGCTGCGGTAAGGAATGAGGTTGATCAAAACCCCACCTACCAAGAGATCATCGAAAATAAATGTTCAACCTGCCATACCCCGATGGCTACGTTTAGTGATGCTGTCTCCGGACAGACTGGGAAAATCCTGGACGATGGTTATCTAGACCCGGATAACTACTTCCACGAGCTGGCTCTTGATGGGGTATCCTGTACACTCTGCCACCAAATTGAAAATGAAAACTTGGGTGAGGTAGAGAGCTTCAGCGGCGGATATGTAATCAACCCAGACATACCTACAGGTGAGCGTTTGAATTATGGCCCATACCAGGTAACGAAAGGTCAGGCTGATCAGATGCAAGCTGCTTCTGGATTCATACCCATCCAGGGTTTGCACATCCAAAAATCAGAGCTATGTGGTACCTGCCATGTCCTCTATACTCCGACAATCGATCAGAACGGTGAAATCCTGGGAGAGTTTCCGGAACAAATGACCAATATCGAATGGCTGAACAGTTCATTTGTCAATACTAAGTCCTGTCAAGATTGTCACATGCCTGTAGTTGATGGTGAAGTCAAATTATCGATCACCGGTGGACCACCACGTAGTCAATTCTCAAGGCATGATTTTGTAGGAGGCAATATAGAAGGGTACCTGATTCTACGCTACTTTGGAGAAGAACTAGGTGTGACAGCCTCCAGCCAACATTTCGACCAGGCAATCGCACGGTCAATGGATCAACTTCAGAATGACACAGCATCAATACAAATCGACGAAGCAATACTTAATGCAGGCACTCTAACTGTGGACGTGAGCCTAGCAAATCTGGTTGGGCACAAGCTGCCAACAGGCTACCCTTCTCGTCGAGTCTGGGTGAAACTAAATGTGTATGATGCGAAAAATCAGCTGATCTTTACATCGGGTAGTTTCAACCCGGATGGATCTATCGTTGGGAATGATAACGATCTCGACGCAAAGAAATTCGAACCTCATTATGAAATTATCGACTCACCTGACCAAATACAAATCTACGAAACAGTCCTCCACGATTCAAATGGCGATGTGACCACAGAGCTGCTGCGCAGCGCTGGGTACCTAAAAGACAACCGATTGCTACCATCTGGGTATGATAAAAGGACCGCAGCTGAAGATATTGCAGTTTATGGCTTAGCCAGTGAAGATGAAAATTTCCAAGCTAATGGTGACAAATTTCAATACGCGATTGATGTCACAGGTTTTGAGGTACCGTTTAGCGTTAATGTTCAGCTTCTATACCAAGCTATCGGTTTTAGATGGGCACAGAATATCGCCCAGCCAGATTCTGTCGAAGCCAAACGATTCGGCAGCTACTACCAATCCATCCCCCATGATCCAGCTCTACTCGCTGAAGCGAGCCTGATTGTCGAGTGAATGCACTATCTTTTTGAGCAAACCTAAATTCAAGGAGACGATCATAAAAAGACACCCAGGGTAATAGTCATAATCGCCGCACTAATCTCATGCGGCGATTTTTTTATTTACCAAACAAGGTGGTGTACAATCCGAGGGTCAGAAATACTACCACTAATATAGGAGCCGAGCATCAAAGACTACCATCATGAGCAGACCTGAGTGGTTCGTTAAAGTCATCAAGGAATTGTTTCCAGGACGGTATACCTTTGCTAGACTTACTAATCTCACAGTCGTTGGGAGAATTGTCGACTATAGCTTATTCAACGGTGATGACATCGTTTACTTACCAAAGGATGGCACGATCCAGATAAACGCTCCACTAGAGAGCCCCCAAAGCACTGTTCTCCCAAGCAAAATCGTTGATCATTTCATCACACAGGCCAAATACCGTTGGGTGATGGATTTCTGTTTGTGCCGATCCGGTAATCACTGTCAAACATATCCAAGTGACTTTGGCTGCATATTCCTGGGTGAAGCAGTCAAGCAAATCAATCCAAAGTTTGGTCGGATCGTCACTAGAGATGAAGCACTTGAGCATGCCCAACGCTGCCGTGAGGCAGGCTTGGTCCATATGATCGGTAGAAATAAACTCGATTCAGTCTGGTTGGGTGCTGGCCCCAGTCAAAAACTCTTGACGATTTGCAATTGCTGTCCTTGCTGCTGCTTATGGAGCATACTTCCGCAGCTCACTCCCTTAATTGGCAATAAAGTAACCCGGATGCCTGGAGTTAATGTGATGGTAACAGGACGCTGCATCGGCTGTGGGACATGCAGCGAGGGCGTATGCTTCGTGGATGCGATCCGTGTCGCTGGAGACTATGCGGTGATAGATGATGGCTGCCGGGGTTGCGGACGATGCGTGGAAATCTGTCCCAACCAGGCAATTGAGCTGAGCATCGGCGATGAAAAAATCCAGTCAGCTATGATAGAACGAATATCACCCCTGGTTGATATCACGTAGAAGTATAATCTAAAGACAAAACTCATGTAATCAGGGGAACAACCTAATCCAGATCAGCTAATCTTTAGGTTGGTGAGTTATTTGATTGGTCAGTGACATTCCCTTGCCCTGCGAGAAAAGTAAGGCGTTGCCACATCTCGGCCACACCATCAATAAACTCCGGGATAACCTGATCAGGAAATCTCGGCCAGGTGAGAATAATTGCTACTACCAACCAGACTAAAATCCATAACCCACTGCTCGGAGCATCGCGAATAGAAATCACAATAAACCAGCCATAAACTGGTGCTTGGAACAATTTCCCAAGAGTGCTGTTTAAGCCAAAACGCCAAAATATCACTGCCCAGACCAGGAGGTAAAATAGGGTTCCAGCTAATGGTACGGAATCGGCTAAGGCCAGGTAAATGAGCAGCGCCGCTGCAATAGTCATATCGAATTGTAAATCATGGGCACCAACCCACGTTTGTTTAATCGTTCCACTATGCCGTGCTATAGCTCCATCCAAGCTGTCCCCAGTCCAGGCGATAATCATGATCCATACCACCCAAGGTAATGCACCCACGCCAAATTTGATTCCAAGCCAGATCAAACATAGTGATAGAAGCAAGCGGCTAAATGTTATTGCATCAGCAATATTCTTCTTTACCATAATTACAACCCTCCCATCGGAAGGAAAAATATCCATTACCTAAAATGATCACCAATAATCAGTAATAATGGTTTGTTCGTCGCTAATCAATGTGTTTTGGGATCAACTAGACGAATTTGAGCGCCGCAGTCAACAACATGCATGGGCGTTCAATGGTCTTAATTCCAATGTAGCAAAAATTAACACTAGCTACACCCGTTAAATCTGTGGATAGTAATCCGCTAGGCTGAACTCAAAAAGTGAATATTCCCCAAATTTCAATCATTCGACCTTAATACGAACCAGAAGATCAATGGCTGATATCTTGAGCCAAGGCTATCGCACCAAGCACACCCGTTTGGTTTCCCAACGCAGGCGGTACGATATACTCGTCCATCCCTTCAAAGAGCTGAGGAACCTGGATATACTCATTGAGAAGCAACTGAACTTCTTGGCGCAGTAAAACAAATAGATTTGGCTGCTGCATGACACCACCACCTAAAATCAGCTTGCTTGGTGACAAAATTGTGATGATGTTCATTAATCCTAATGCCAAGTAATGCGCCTCCAGCTCCCAGGCTGGGTGGTTCTGCCCCAATTGTTCACCACGCATTCCCCAGCGAGCTTCGATTGCGGGGCCAGCTGCTAAACCTTCAAAACAATCCCCATGGTAAGGACAGATACCGGGAAAAGGGTCGAGTTCGGGATCACGAGGCAAAGGCATATGCCCCATCTCCGGATGCAGCATCCCGTGGATCAACTTGCCGCCGACCATACCACCACCGCCGATGCCGGTGCCAATCGTCAAATAAACAAAAGTATCATCGTGCTGGGCAGCTCCCCAACGATGTTCAGCCAACGCTGCTCCGTTAACATCTGTATCAAATGCCACGGGCAACCCTAAAGCAGATCCTATTCGCCCAACGATATCGACATTCTGCCAGCCGGGTTTCGGTGTCGTCGTAATCCGACCGTACGCTCGAGAACTCTTATGAAGGTCAATTGGTCCAAAAGTAGCAATCCCAATAGCATCCATGGGTGAAGAGGATTTCTTGAAAAAATCTACTGTTCGATCAAGCGTTTGCGCGGGATTTGTAGTTGGAAAAGTTTCAATACTTTCGATATGCCCAGGTCCAGAGCCTACCGCACAAACAAATTTTGTCCCCCCTGCCTCTATGCCTCCCAAACTTGTCATCATGCACCTCTGTGTATTCGTTTGTCGATCTATGATTGCCAGATAAAAACGAATGAGGCAGCGCTCCCGGAATGGATGGGAATGGACTGCCTCTGGGATTATACATTGGGAAAATAAAAACCTAAGGATTCATTGCCCGGAAAACACACTCAAGCATAGATTACAGATCATTCAAACATCACGAGCGTCGTCATCCCCCAGCGCAAACGGGGGTCTGTCTCCAGCAGCTTCAGGACAACCGTATAGGTGACATCACCGCGCTTCTCTTCAGCCAGGTCTTTGATGGATTCAACCTCCCCGGACAGCAGCACATCGGGCAAGGCATCCAGCTCGACGGTCGCCGCTTGCCCGACTTGGATGTCAATCACTTCTATCTCGGTCAGGTCTTCCGTCTCAACTACCCAATCGGCATCATCAGCGATCACCACTACTGGCTCCCCTGGGTTCACCCACTCACCAGCTTTGGGTTTCAATTCAACGATCTTCCCAGCGATCGGCGCAACCAGCTCGTGGTCACTCAACGCAGCTTCGGCTGCAACCAGGCGTGCTTCTGCTGAATGGATGCGGGATTCTAACAGCACCACTACTTCCGGGTCAGGTCCGCTCTGATACTTTGCCACCTCCCGGGCGGCTTCTGCAACGTTTGCCTGGGCTGTCTCCCAATCACTCTGCGCTATGGCCAGGTCAATCTGATCCACAGGTTTCTGCAGGTCGGCATACTTTTCCTGCGCATCGATCACCCGGCGCTCAGCGTTGGTCTTCAGCCTTTCAAGCCCGCGCAGCATATTGCGGAAGTCCTTATCATCCAAGAACCAGTACCAGATACCGTCCTTGTTCTTTCTTCGTTTCTCAACTTTTTGAAGGTTCTTTTCAGCGCGCTCTAATGCGTTCTCTGCCAACTGCAGGTTGACACGCGCTTGTTCGGTACGCCATTCCGGTGTCGGAGCAGCGGTACTCCTGACTTTGTCGCCCGCAAAGACCTCTGCCTTCTCGGCTACTGCCAACTTCTGCTCCGCTTCCGCAAGCTGCAAAGCTGCAACCTCGTACAGGTTGTCTAGTTCCTGCTGGGCGGCGAGCAATTCGTACTTGGCAGTCTGGATATCGGCAAGCAGCTGCTGCCAGTCACCGACCACCATCAACAAAGTTCCGGCTTGCACCTGGTCCCCTTCCTGGACCAGCAGATCTGTGACCTGGCCGCTGATCAACGGTGACAGCTGCACGTACTTGGCAGGCACAATCCGGCCTTCTACCTCGATGGAGGTTTGAAGTTCTGGCACAAGGATGGGTTCAGGCTGTGTTGAGCCGGGTGAATATGCCGCGGCAGCCAAGCTTGGTTTTGCAGCCAAGCAGGAGGCAATGAGCAGCACTGCAAACAGTAAGCTGAACTTGGGGGAGCGGGTCCTAGCTGCCATGGTTTTCCCCTTGATCATAGGTCATCACCAAGATCACTCCTCGAACACGACTACGACTGTCATGCCCCAGCGCAGACGGGGGTCGCTCTCGTCTAGGACGATCCGGGCAGTGTAGGTGATGTCGCCGCGCTTTTCTTCGTAGATATCCTTGATCGACTCAACCGTACCGCTGAGTTCCAGGTCAGGCAGCGCATCCGGGGTGACGGTGACCGCCTGCCCGATGGAGATGTCCGGGACTTCGATCTCGGTCAAGTCATCGGTTTCAACTGCCCACTGGGAGAAATCTGCCAGCACCACAACCGGTGGGCCTGGGGCCACCTGTTCACCGAGCTTGATGGCCAGGTCCACAATCGTGCCCGCTATTGGTGCTACGAGTTCAATATTATCCAGGGCTGATTCGGCCGCGGCCAGGTTCGCTTGAGCGGCAGAAATCCGCGCTTCAACAACGGATAATTGGTCCGGGTCGGGACCATCCTTGACCTTCTCATACTCCAGTTCAGCAAGAGCCAAAGAAGCCTCGGCAACCGATACGTTCGCATCCGCGATCGTCGTATCCAGCTCGCTCGGTGATCCCTGCAGGTTGTTCAGCAGCCGCACGGCATTGTCGTACCTCTGCTGCGCTTCAGCAAACTTCGACAGCAGCGCCGCACGCTTGATGTTGTCGTCGGTCTTGTTCTCATACTCTTTGTAGTCTGCGCGGGCATCGTCCAATCGCTCTTTCAGCACGATGACATCCGCCCGGGCTGTATCAATGTCGGTTTGCCGGCTCCCGGCTAGCAGGTTGTTGCGATACCGCTCTCCATCCCGCAGCGCATCGCGCGCGTCCGTAACCGCCTGGTAGGCGAGTGCGGTGGACACATCTGAATTCTCGAAGAGCTTATCGCGGGCTTGTTCGGCATTCAGGAGCTCGACCTGGGTGGCAGCGACTGCCGCTTCCAGCTGTTCCCGGTTCCCCAGTCGGGCCAGCACCTGGCCTTCATCCACAACTTCCCCCTCCTCAACCAGCAGTTCTACCACCTGCCCGCCAGATTTGAAGGACAGGTTCACATACTGGTTCGGCACCAACCGGCCTTCGGAGATGATCTCGGTATCAGCGATAACGATCGGTATCTCGGTTGCCTCCGCTTCTTCGGTGGCTTGGCCAGGCAGCGCAGGGAGAGAATCGCAGCCCGTTATCAGGAACACTCCCAGCAGCAGGACGGAAATTAGTGACAATCTATACAGTTTCTTCATCGATGTAGCACTCCTTTATTGATAAGCCAAGCTCTCACGAACGCTGATGCGTGTCGCACCCCGAGCTGGCAGCCAGCTGGCAATGATAGAGAGAACCGTTATGATTCCCAACCATATCAGTGTGCCGCGAGGTTCAAAATTATAAAATATTTCACTCTGCAAAGCAGATCCGATTGCCTGGACCATAAGTTTACCTGCTGGAACGCTCAATGGCAGTGCAATCAACCAGCTCAACAACCCGAGGATCAATCCTTCGCCGATGAAAAGGCGGAAAATCGTCCACGATGAAGCGCCGATCGCGCGCATTACGCCTATCTCCCGCGTTCGTTCCATAACACTTAGCGACAAAGCGCCGCTCAAGGCGATACTACCTACTGCCCCAATGACGACAGCCATGACTCCTAACAATACCAAGAGAAAATCAATTTGGCCGACGATCGCTGCGGCAGTCTCGGCTCGAGTATCTCCATACCCAAATATACCACGGACAGGATTCACATCAATCCCTTTGGATTTGTAAAACTCGCGCAAATCTTTTGCCACCTCCATTTGGTTTGCTGGGCTGTTGTCCATAATTTGGATGAACACCGCTTGACCACGACCTACAAAGCCTAAATCGCGCAGTAAAACGTCACGCGGAACGTTGGAGATATCACTTATGAGGGGAAAGAAAGACAGGCCAACTATTTGCCAATCAGTTTCACGATGCTCTCCATATTTAATGGTCACCCAATCCCCAACACCGACATCAAGTTCTTCAGCCAGCTCCTGATCAACGACGATCGCATAGGTGTCTGTTGGATTCAACCAACGACCTGCACGGATCCTAGCTCCATATAGCTGTGTCGGTAGTGGTACCCCAAACAACTGTACACTCTCATCATCTTCTGCTTCTTCTTGACCTGCAGGGCGAATCTCTGCCGTGGTTAAACCCCACATTTCGACCGCTTTTATATCTGAACGAGAATTGGTCAGCTCCTCAATATATTCCATCCTTTGAGGTTGGTTAAATACCATTGTTATATCAGCATTCATGATAGACAACAGCACATCAGAAATCGTATATTGAATTGAGTCTTGGACTGCAACAACAGTCATAAACATGACCCCGCTGAGGATCAAACCAATTTCTATGAGAACCACTCTGCGCTTGTGGCGAAAGGTATTGCTAATGGTGATCAACAACAGACGTGAGATGCGGACACCTTTATTAAGGGCGCGCTCCAATAATCCGGGTTTTGTTGTTAATCCATACGTGCTAATCGCCTCGCGAACCGTGACACGGGCACCGGCGATGATCGGTACCAAGGATGCCAGAATCGGGGCGACAATGGTTAGAAATACCATTATATATATCGCCGATGATGATACTTCAAAATCGACGGCTTCAGCTCCGAGACTCGTTGACAACCAGTTCATGATCGCATTTGAGCCAAATATCGCCATAGGTAATGCCACTGCAAGTGCTAGAACTCCATAAACCAAGATCATAACAAAATATAGCCGTAGGATCTGCCACGTCCGGGCACCAACAGCTTTCATAACCCCTATCTGATCCACCTGTTGGGCGATAAGGACATTGACTGTGTTATACACAAGCAGCAATCCCAAAGCAAGGGAGAAAAAACCTAGAACGGTGAGGACCAGGAAAATGCCATCCATTTGATCCTGGAAGATGTGTTTATTTGGATCGTGGATGAAGCGTCCAGATTCATAGCCCTGTTTCCTTAGTTTTTCTTGAAAACGATCTGCCAAAAGCCCCACTTCTTCTTCATCGTACTCGGCTGCTGATAGCAATATCTGGTTATATCCATAAGGACCAACGAACTCATTATAAAGATCACGACTTGCATACAGCTGTGCCATGCCGCCCAGAAAAGCCGGTTGCACGAGCTGGTCATATACCGTGCCATCCAAACTCACTTGTATTTCACGATCGTTCAATTTGATGTAGATTTTCTCTCCCGGAGCAATACCGAAGAAGGCTTCTGCATCTTGGCCGATGGCGAGGGTTTCGCCCTCCGGCCACTGCCCATTTACCAAATCTAGCTGATTGAGTATCTGGTTTTCATAATCTGTCCGCGCACTGAATCCGGCCTGGCGCCAATCATCCTCCGGGCTTTTCCGCCACTCGATATAAGTACTGGATATACCTTCGATCTGGGTTATGCCATCGACATTTTTTAAAACATACAACTCATCTTCGCTCACATAGCCCGTGTATATATTGATCATGGCAGGATTCATTGACTGCCAGATATCCTGCATCCCGGGAATGAAAACACTGCGTGTACTCATGATCATCCCAATCGCTCCGGCGCTTAATCCGATGATCAGCACGATCTGGAAAGTGCGCCCTTTATGCGACCAGATATCGCGAAAGATTTTTGAATTTAGAACACCCATAATATCAACCAATCCTAGTCTGTTAATACCCTGTCCAGTTTGCTCCGCCGACAAATTCATCCCGAGTAATTTTGCCATCGATAATTTCTACTACCCGCGGAACTCGGCGGGCTAATTCCTTATTATGTGTCACCATGATAAGTGTTTTGCCCTGATCGGCCAATTTTTGGAACAATTCAAAAACATTGTTGGCAGTCCGAGTATCCAGGTTTCCGGTGGGTTCATCTGCGACGATGAGATCTGGGTCGTTCGCCAGCGCACGAGCAATCGCTGCGCGCTGCTGCTGTCCTCCCGAGACCATACCAGGAAGCTTCCCTGCCTGGTCAGCTAAATCAACGATCTCCAGCAACTGCATAGCTCGCTCACGCTTTTCCTTACGAGAATATTTCTTCGCAAAATCCATCGGTAGCATTATGTTTTGGATCAGACTCAACGCAGGCAGCATTTGAAAGAACTGAAAAACGATACCGACATGTTGGCCCCGCCATGCGGCCAGCTTGTTTTCGCTCATGTTGTGGATCTCAAGCCCAGTCACGATTACCTCTCCAGATGTTGGCCGATCAATACCGGTAATCATGTTTAACAAAGTCGATTTCCCATTCCCAGATGGTCCGACAATTGACATAAATTCACCTGGTTCGACATCAAAGGAAACCCCTTTTAGAACATTGATCTCCCGGTCTCCGACGGGGAAGTTTTTAACAATATCAACCAGATTGACAATGTGATGATTATTACCATCATTGTGATTACTCATTTGCTTACTCCGAATGACGAATGCACACACTAAATTCTGCTGACCAAATCAAAGACAAGTTTGGCTTATATCGCTCCTGGTCATACCATTGTGATATATCGACAGTTTTAGTTCCATCGAGAACAAGGGCTAAATCCACATCCGTCCACATTTTTTCCTGTATAAATGCAGTCATGCGCCCGAAGCGACCTTGATTGATTAAATGGACCGCGGTGAGGGCGAAATTCGCTGCGCCGAGCAAATCTTGCCCGTCCGGTGAACCAGACCTTAGCATATAAGTGAGTGGTTGGGTAAAGACTTCCTCACCGCAGATATGGGATAACAACTTTGCAGCAATCTGGCCGCTGCCCAGCATACCATTCAGGCGAATTTTCCCCGCTGAATCGGCATTCCCTGACGATCCTGAAAACAATTCTGTATATTGATCCAATTTCGCTGGTTCAGGGACTGATCCATCAGTAGCCACCAATATCGCATAGTTAGCGGGAGTCTGGGTTTTATCCTGCATCAATAAATAGGCCAATTTTTCAGGATCATAATCGAACTCTGGGATTATGGTCCGGTCGGCCCCGGCTAGCCATGACATCAACAATGTGCTGTAGC
>JBFENN010000005.1:0-39565 GCA_041551115.1 Anaerolineales bacterium | reverse complement strand
GATTGTCGAAGCAGGCCATGAACTGCAGGGCAAATCGCTGGCTGGAAAAATATTGGTATTCCCTACCGGTAAAGGCTCAACAGTCGGTTCTTACACCCTATACCGGCTAAGCCATAATGGATGTGCCCCGGCAGCAATAATCAATGTAGAATGCGAGACAATCACTGCGGTCGGGTGCATCATTTCCGAAATCCCCTGTATCGATAGAATTCCAATAAAGCACCTTCACACCGGTATGTGGCTGAGTGTCGATGCAGATCAGGGATGGGTAACCGTACTAGATCAAATTGAAGGGTGATCGACGAGATATTCTTTTTTCGAGATAAACTGGCCCCCTTGAATCTCGCGATGGATTACATTCCTGTTCTTGCCAAAAGTTAACTCGACTTCGATCCGTTGGAAGCAATGTCCCTCGCCAATGATCGTTTTGCGGCAAAAATATTTCGTGCCGCCGTTATCATATTTGATGCTTAAGTCATTGCTGAGATTGATCCGTGCACATATTGTTTCATCACAGCGATTACAGCGCACGTATACCCGTGAACTGCGAGTATCTGAGCTGGTTGGTGGGGAGAGGTTCGTAAAGATCTTCTTGAAGAAACTCATTGGGGGTCCTTTATATTCATTTTTCGCAAATTCTACTTAACCATTTTACCAAAATCCCAATCGTATCGATTATCTAGAACAACATACTTCAACTAAGGGCGATCCTCAACTCGCAGTAACAATGGGTTGCTATTGGTATCAGGCGAAATATAGGTCACAGGTTGGTATAATAAACTTTTGCCTGTTGATAGTTCCCTATATCGTTATTTATTGTTAATAATGGAACTAATGTGCTATAATGATATGTTGACGAAGTCAAATTATGGAGACAAAGGTTTGGTTATGCGACAAGATGTTATCCGAGTAGTTGGCGCGCGCGTTCATAATCTAAAGAATATTACTGTCGAAATCCCCCGTGATCAATTAGTTGTCATCACGGGGCTTTCCGGTTCGGGGAAATCTTCTTTGGCATTCGACACCATTTTCGCCGAAGGGCAGCGAAGGTATGTTGAATCTCTTTCCGCTTATGCCCGGCAGTTCCTGGGACAAATGGATAAACCCGACGTGGACTATATCGACGGGTTATCGCCTGCGGTTTCAATCGATCAAAAGGGAGCCTCCCATAATCCTCGTTCAACAGTCGGTACAGTGACTGAGGTTTATGACTACTTGCGTTTACTGTTTGCGCGAGCGGGCATCCCTCACTGTCCAGAATGCGGGCGTGAGGTTACGAAACAGTCTGCCCAGGAGATCGTAGACGAGATAGAAAAACTTCCCTCCGGCTCACGGTTGGTGTTTTTGGCACCGTTAGTTCGCGGTCGTAAAGGTACCCATCAGGTGGTTCTCGATGAAATCCGGAAAGCAGGCTTTGTCCGGGCGCGGGTAGATGGGCAAATATATGAATTGGACGATGATGTGCAGATGGATCGCTACAAGATGCATACCATCGAGGCAGTTGTTGACCGCCTCATCATCCGCCAAGATGGTAATGATCAGGATGCCGAGGCGTTTCAATCCCGTTTGACAGATTCGGTTGAGACCGCGCTGAAATTTGGCGATGGATACCTGACGATCCAAGATGTGACCAATCCGCAAGAACCACGCGATTTGCTTTTCTCTGAGTATTTAGCTTGCGCTGAACATGGCTCCGTGATAAGTGAGATTGAACCGCGCACATTTTCTTTTAACACTCCCCATGGAGCTTGCCCAGAATGCCAAGGTTTAGGCGGTAAGTTGGAGATTGACCCGGATTTGCTGATCCCTGATAAAGACCTCTCGTTGAATGATGGTGCCATTATGGTATCTGAGTGGCGAGGACCGCGTGAGGAGGGAGGGTACTATTGGCAAACGTTAGAGGCAGCAGCCCGCGCGTATAACATCAACCTCGATACTCCTGTGCGGAATATCCCTGAAAATAAACTGGATATTATCCTGTATGGAACGAAGGGCAAAGCAGTTACTGTTAAATATCGCAATCGTGACGGTCGCCGGGCTACGTTTGACACACCGTTTGAAGGTGTGATCGGGAATCTAGAGCGCCGCTACAACGAGACCAACTCGGAGTACATGCGCGATAAGATCTCCGAGTATATGAGTGAGCGTATCTGCCCGGATTGCGGCGGGACGCGTTTGCGAAAGGAAGCGCTCGCGGTCACCGTTGACGGGAAGAATATCGTCGAGGTTACTCACTGGCCTGTCCTACATACATTGGAGTGGGCACAGAGATTGGGCGCGGATGACACACCTTTAACCATCCGCCAGCAGTATATTGCCGTCCGAATATTGAAAGAGATCCAGGACCGGTTAGGCTTCTTGGTGAATGTCGGTTTGGATTATCTAACCCTGGCTCGATCAGCAGCTTCTCTCTCAGGTGGTGAGGCGCAGCGCATCCGTCTGGCAACACAGATTGGTTCGCGCTTGATGGGAGTATTATATGTCTTAGATGAGCCTTCGATCGGTTTGCATCCGCGCGATAATACGCGATTGTTGAACACGTTGAAAGGACTGCGCAATTTAGGCAATACGGTATTGATCGTCGAGCATGATGAGGAAACCATCCGCACTGCTGATTGGGTAGTTGACTTGGGGCCCGGTGCTGGTGAACACGGCGGTCGCGTCGTTGCGGAAGGCTCGGTCGAAGATATCCTGCAGAATCCTGAGTCTTTGACCGGCGCATATCTATCTGGAAGATTGCGGGTAGATATTCCGAGCCGCAGGCGGCCGGGAAACGGCAGCGCTTTACGGATTGTTGGCGCCCGCGAAAACAACCTCAAAAATTTAGATATCACAATCCCTTTAGGACAGCTGATCTGTATTACCGGCGTCTCTGGTTCCGGGAAATCGACACTCATGGTCGAGATACTCTATAAAGCGCTCGCACGTCACCTGCACGGATCACGGATTATACCTGGAGAGCACGACTACATCGATGGTTTAGAGCATATCGACAAGGTGATCAATATCGATCAATCACCGATTGGACGCACGCCTCGTTCCAACCCAGGGACTTATACTGGATTGTTCGATCAGATTCGCCAACTGTATGCCGATCTTCCCGAAAGCAAAATCCGAGGCTATAAACCAGGCCGTTTTTCATTTAATGTCCACGGTGGTCGCTGTGAAGCATGCCAGGGTCAAGGCCAACTGCGCATCGAGATGCAGTTCTTGCCTGATGTGTACGTGCCATGTGATGTTTGCCATGGGGCGCGTTTTAACCGTGAGACATTGCAGGTGCATTTCAAGGAATTTAATATCGCAGATGTGCTTGATATGACCATCGATCATGGTGTGGATGTCTTTCAAGCGTTCCCCAAGATGATCAACCGGTTAACGACTTTACAGGATGTCGGCTTGGGATATATCCGGATTGGCCAACCAGCTCCCACCTTGTCAGGTGGTGAAGCCCAGCGGGTGAAGTTGGCACGTGAACTGTCAAAGCGATCGACTGGGCGCACACTATACGTCTTAGATGAACCATCTGTAGGTTTGCACGCTGCGGACGTCCATAAATTGATTGAGGTCTTGCAGCGTTTGGTCGACGGTGGAAACACAGTCCTAATTATTGAACACAATCTCGATATCATCAAGGTTGCAGACCGGATTATCGATTTAGGGCCTGAGGGAGGCGACAGAGGTGGAGAGCTGGTAGCGGAAGGGACTCCCGAGCAGGTATGTGCGCGGGACGAATCCTACACTGGACAATTTCTGCGCCCATTTGTATGCAGGGTAGATTAAGGTTTACGCGGGGATAAATAAAAATCTTCGTCGCTGCTCATATGGAGGGAGATTTCATCGGCATCAATTGCCATCACCCGGCTGTTGGCAAAATACTCGAAATTGAACCCGGTTTCATCACCAGCACTTTTACCAGGTATCGGCATTAAACGCGCCGTGAGTGGTTTATTAAGGCGCTGTGAGAGTGCTGCAAGATCTAGCAGCAGCGGGACGATCTCATTAGCAGTGGTGTCACCCGGGAGCGGGACAGTATCCAATCCCGTGCCGCAGACCGCAGAGTACAGCAGCAGATCCTTTAAGTCCAAGACTCCCTGCGCTGCCCGTTCAGCCAAGACAGAATCTTCCAATACCGGCAGCATTAAACCGCTGAAGCCGGCGCGCGGGAACTCTGCCTGATCCATTGTGTCAGCTAGGATAGCTGCAGCAGCAACCGATCCGCGTTTGCCGATACTGGCTCCAGCGAGATGTTCTAGGGCTGCGCCCAAGGAACAGATTTCATCTGGATACGGGGCCAGAGAGAAGTCTATCCCGCCATATCTCACACCGAAACGGTTGGACAATGTTTTAGCGGCATGACTAAGTTTTTGCGCATGCTTATTCATCGCGGCAATCAAACCTTGGCGGGCGGACGTAAGGTCACTGGCTTCAGAGAAAGCTGTTACGGCTAAATCAGCGGCTTCCAACGCTAAAGCGAAGCTGGGTTGGTCGTCAAGGTGGTAAGCTGCAGGAAAGAAAGGCGATCCTGGCGGCACATTAGCAAGCGCTGCGAATCGCAGATTGGCGAATCCATCTGGTGAAAGCGGTGCTGCCTTTACGATAACATCAGCACACGCGCGAACCGCAGACAAAGATACACCACCATTTGGCAAGGTCATAGCTCCGGAGAAGAATGCGGATTCTGTCGCCTCAAGCAACGCTGGAATCCATTCGTAATGAGATCGATGATGGGGTAGTGCTGGGCCGAGCGAGACGTAATCGATGCCCTGACCTCTACACAAACCTTCGATTTTGCAAACCTTGCTAAGTGTACTGGTAAAGGTATGTTCATCGAGAAATGTGGATAAGGGTGTCGTAGCTAGACGAGTTGTCTGGACTTCGTATCCCTGCTGAGTAAATTCTTCTCGAGCAGCAGCAGAGAAAACTCCAGCTTCGGAAATGCTTTCGGGGTAGTTCGGTTGAACAGGATTGCTGAAATATGTTATTGAGCGTATTTTCATATGATAATATTCAATTTGCCAATGTATTGTTGTAAGTTATTTTTAGACAGTCATTTCGCTGTGCGCGAACATTATTGAGCTCCGGAAGCCCTTTGATTGTGAACTTCGTACAGCAGCACCCCGGCGGCAACAGCCACATTGAGTGATTCGACTTGGTTACGCATGGGGATTTGCAGGGATTGGTGGCTGATAGCATAGGATTGTTTACTGGGGCCGGACGATTCACCGCCGACAATCAGCGCAACCGGTTGGCGGAAATCAGCTTCCGTATATAGCATGCTGCCGTCCGCTTTTGATAAATATACTTGAAATTTATGTTGTTCTATTGTTTGCACAATCACTTCCCACGAAGCGTTAATGATCGGGGTGCGGAAATGAGCGCCCATACCTGCGCGAACCACCTTCGGAGAGAAAGGATCTGCTGACAAAGGGGAGATGTAAACAGCATTTACATTGACCGCGGCGGCTGTGCGTAGAATCGTGCCCAGGTTGCCCGGATCGCGCAAGTTATCCAGGATGAGAATAAAATCTGGGTGCAATGGCAGGGGTATTCTTGCGGTGGGCAAAACCAACAGAATACCTTGAGGTGATTTGGTATTGCTGGCGCTTTGCATCACATGTGGTGCAACCAATTCGACTTCTACACCCCGCTCAGCGAAACCATTAACCAGCGTTATTCCATCCGGTGGGAGATTTTCAGTGTAGATGACAAGCAGGACATCCCAGCCGGAATTAGACGCCTCTTCAGCCATCCGTAGACCTTCCACAATAAAGGCGTCTACTTCACGCCGCTTACGGCTGCGCGATTGCAGGGCTCTGATGTGTTGAATTTTCGGATTCTTGACGGAAGTGATCATATTACAGAAGGTAAATGGTTTTGGTACTATTGTTTGCGTTTGATGAAGAATATCAACGATCAGCTATGGGGTGACAAGGTTGTTCGATATTCATATACAAGGTAATTCGTCAATTTCTTGAACGTCGAACACCAAGCAGACATGATGAGCGCTTACCCTGCTCTATATGATTTTCATGTGAACCATCGTGATGATTTTAGCATGATTACGATTTTCTCCCAGAGGTGTTGACAGTACCTTCCTGAGATATTTCCGGCAGGGTATGCCAATGAAAATCCTAAACCTCAAGCACTTTGGCCGTATCCAACCTAATCATATTGCGACATATAAAGTACTAAAGCTGCGCCCCTGATTTACCAGCCACTGGAAGACAGATTGATAGAATCTGCTGGAGGGGTGTGTTTTTGAGGAAGAATGTCACAAGTTTTTTTTACATTGGCTAAGTTAAAATTAGGCTAGTACTTAAGTACTGCGGTGCACTGGGATTACTCCTGCGCTCCATCGGCTTGGCAGCGCAGGAACCCGGTTAATTCGATTTCGGCACCTCAGGTACGTTGGATTCAACGTATAACACGGCGGAAGCTAAAGACGTTTATGACAAACCAACCTCCAATTGATCAGAGTACGGTGAAAAGCCGTCGGAGATTGCGTTGGCCCAGAGTAACGATAGATTTTAGCAATCCGCGCCATCGCCGTTATATCTATGTTTTTGTGGTGATGCTATTTGCATTGACAAGCGGATTTGTTTTTGGGGGCTATAAAGCTTATGAATTCACTGAAAGTTCTGAGTTCTGTGGGCAGATTTGCCACCCGATGTTTTCCCAATTTGAACGCTTTGAAGCCTCCGATCATGTTAATGTCAAGTGTGCTGAGTGCCATATCGGTCCGGGTGCGGATTTCTTTGTGAAATCAAAAATCGACGGCATACGACAGGTGTATGCAACGATAAGGCATACTTACGACCGCCCCATAAAAAGCCCGGTGCGTGATTTACGCCCCGCTCGGGAAACATGTGAAACCTGCCATACGCCTACTTCCTACAAGGACAATATTGTTAAGTCGATCACTTATTTTGAAAATGATATCGAGAACACACCTGTAAGATCGACATTGATATTAAAAATGGGCGGCTGGAAGGAAACGACAGGTATTGCACATGGCATTCACTGGCACATAACGAACAAGGTGTACTACATCGCTCCAGATACGCAACGACAAATTATGAGTTGGGTGGGCGTTGAGCAGCCGGACGGGACAATGAAGGAATATTATGCCCGGGATATGCTTACCATGGGCAGTACTTCGAATGTGGATCGCGCCCGCGAAAGGGGGGAGATGCGTTTATTGGATTGTATTGACTGCCATAATCGAGCAGCACATTTAATCCCGCCGCCTAATGAGATCGTTGATGAAACTATCCAGGATGGCCTTCTTTCGTCAGAGCTGCCATTCATCCGTGCGAAAGGAATTGAAGTTCTATCCCAGTCTTATAGCAGCACAGAAGAAGCTGATTTTGCAATCGATCAATTAGCTGACTTCTATCGGCTTGGGTTCCCGGAAACTTATAAGACCCGCGAACTTGAAGTTCTGTCAGCTATTTCGGAGTTAAAAAAGATATTTCGCAGCACAAATTTTCCGGAAATGAACCTAAATTGGGCCAGCAACCCGAACAATGAAACCCACACCCCAGACCAGGGCTGCTTCAGGTGCCACGATGGACGGCATATACGGCTGGATGAACAGGGAAACGAGACCGAGGTAATCAGCGTCAAGTGCAACTTGTGCCATTCCGTTCCGATTATTGGGCGAGGGCAGGATATCTTAGTTGAAGCACCAGTGATCGTTGGGGAAGTGCCTGAAACGCATGTCGACTTCCGCTGGACCATCGAACATCGTGGTATTAATGATGAGCAAAAACAAGAATGTTATGTGTGTCATGGCCAAGGTTTCTGCAATAACGGGGTTTGTCATACATTAGACCATCCGGTTGATATGCTCTACTCACATGCAGAGATATATCGGGCGGCAGGAGATCCTCAAGTTTGTTATCCTTGCCACCAGAATATCACGTGTACCAACTGTCACCCCGGTGGTGTGGTTGACAATCCATAGCGAATCAGCACAAGCTTGGCACTCGTGGAAATTCCATGAAACTGAATGTATTTCTAGACTCTCGGCAAATTACGCGTGCAATATGGGTGGTTTTCGCTCTTATCATCATTGTCTTGATCGTTTTCGCGGGTTATTATTATTGGGACCGTTATGTTTACTTGGATGATCAGACCCCATTGGAAATAGGCATACAAAACCTGGAAGAACAAGTACTTGCTGAACCGAATTCGATTGATACGCGCTTGGCATTGGCCGAAGGATATTTTCGAGAGCAGCGGTATCCACAAGCTATCGATCAAGCCCAACAGGTTGTGGATGTATATCCGGATAGTGAACGCGCCAAAATTATTCTTGGTATGGCTTATATCTTTAATGGTGATGCGAGTTTAGGAGTTCTGACTTTAGAAGAGTTTGTTGATAAACGGCGCAATTCCAATCTGGCTAAGAATGATATGACCCTGCAGGCGAGCTTATACTATCTTGGTGAAGGGTATTTGGCTTTGGATCGACCTGATGACGCCATTACTGCGCTCACCGAGGCTGTTGAAATTTCACCAACCGATGCGGATGCCCTTTTTCAGTTGGGGAATGCCTATCAGGACACCGGCGATTGTGACAGTGCGGTCGAAAATTATTCACGTGCGGTCAGTTTTGTTCCCGATTTTGCTGAGGCCTACCAGGGATTAGAACGCTGTTATAAGAAAATGGAAATGGTGGGTCATGAGCACTATGCGGGCGGCATGCTGGCGTACTCGGTAAAAGAATATCAGCAAGCACTCTCAAGTTTAGAGCAGGCCACCCAGATGCTGCCCAATTTTGGACCGGCCTATGTCGGATTAGGATTGGTGCTGGAAGAGCTAGGTGAATTGGATGCGGCAAAAGCTGCTTTAGAACATGCCCTGGTTTTAGAACCTGAAAGTTTTTTGGCTGAAAATTCGCTCCAGCGGATCCAAATCCTGCTTGGAAGTCAATGAACATGTCTGCCAATCAAGTAAGAGTAATAAGATAAAATGTCGGAAGAACCGCTTACGCCTGACGCGAGTACTCAGTTTAACAGTGATCAATCGTTCTCTGATCGGGATTTGGATCCAGCAGGTACGGATCCTGGTGAGAATAGAACCCGCTCAGAGATTAGCCCAGAAGAGTTGAAACAGCGCCGTCGGAAATCGATTTTTCTGGGTCTGTTGATCGTCATATTGCTGACCTTGTGCGGGTTTCTATATTACTACTTCTCCCGACCAGCCCCACTCCCAGAGCTGCTTCCGATACCCGTCGATTTGAATTACCCACCTCATTACCTGTTTTCGATTTATGAAGTGGATCGACCAGTTAGTGTAGCGACTTCTCCAGACGGGGAGCGGCTGTACGTGGCCGAGACAGGTGGTGAGCGGCTTATGAAGATTTTTGATCGGGATGGTGGCGCATTAGGTGCATTCGGACCCCCGGGGACCTCGACCCCCGAACGGTCACCGGTTTATTTGGCGGTAACCGAGGATGGACGCGTCCTGGTCAGCGATCGGGCCCAGCATGGGATATTTGTCTACGATGCTGATGGAAACTATCTGGATACCGTACTGATGAGCGATCTCACCTTGAGTGAATACCTGAGCGAGCAGCTTGATGACTTCTCTCCAGCAGCAGAATTTACCTACAATGTCGCGCAGGGTGAGATCATTTATTCCGCACCAAACAGTGAGGCTGTAGCCCTGCAGCCACCTGCCGACAGCGGCTGGGCGCCTTTGGGAGTCCGTTTGGATCAAAACGGGCGGATGTTGGTGACAGATGTCGCCCAAGGGCAAAATGTGGTCTATGTCTACAGTAAAGAAGCTGTTTCAGCGGAGTACTGGACCGATTTTCCCACCCCAGAAATGGAGTTTGGGGAGGCAGGGGCAGAAAATGGGCAGTTTTCATTCCCAAACAATGCAGTTGTCGATTCTCGTGGGAGGTTCTATGTGGTAGATGGCAACAATAGCCGGATATCGGTTTGGGATCCTGAAGGAGAGTTCCTGTTCAATTTTGGGCTTGGAGTCGGTTCTGGGGCGTTGAACCTGCCGCGCGGCGCCGTCATAGATGGAAATGATCGTTTGTATGTCGCCGATGCGGTCGGTCAGGCAGTGAAAGTATATGATGTCTCTGGGGATGAAGTGGCTTTCCTGTTTGCTTTTGGAGATTATGGTATTGGAAATGGTTTGTTTAACTACCCCAATGATATCGTGCTCAGCCCAGATGGACGGATTTATGTTGCGGATCGCGAGAATGATCGTGTACAAGTTTGGCTGTATTGAGCGTTGGATAGTTTATGAGAAAACCGGAATTAAGTGAATTAAGGAGCGAGTTGTACTATATAATATCTGGAAAAGCCAAATGTCAAGTATAGTTGGCGAGGATTCGGGAGGGTGTTGATGAAACGTGTAGCAATTTTCATATCACTGATGATCATCGTGCTTGCGGTTTTTCCGCAGGTCGTATTGGCAGGACCTGGACCGCATGGCGGTGGTTATACGGCAACGACGGATGCCTGTGCAGGATGCCATCGCGCCCATACTGCTACACAGGGGAACCTGCTGGTTACGACCACTGAAGACCTTTGTTTGACCTGTCATGGCAGCACGGCTGCAGGTGCGCAGACCAACGTCACCGACGGGGTATATGGACAGTACCGTAATTCAAGCGCTGTGTATGTTAACAAAGACGTTACTGAGGCGGAAGGTACGGTTGGTGGTCCCTTGCTTGGTGGCGGTTTCGAGTATTACCAGCTGCAAGGACAGGCAGGATTCACTGCCGTTACTTCATACCATGATGTCAGCGGGACTGTGGATTCGGTTTGGGGTATAGGAACGGCGAATACTGGGCAGACTGCTAGCATGGCGAGCGGATTGACATGTGGGACGTGTCATGACCCGCATGGCAGCACCAACTACCGTATCCTCCGCACGATTGTCAATGGACATAACATAAATGTCACCTCACATGAAGATGGTACATGGGATTACACGGCGGAAGATTGGGGCAGCGGCATGAGTGCTTTCTGTGCTGCGTGTCATGAAAATTATAACGCTGGTGGACCAATTAATACGGGTGGTGTAGTGCATTTTAGGCATGAAATGAATATGAATTACAGCACAGGTGGGAACGCAAACCCGGAAACTGTTGGATTCGAGGGATATTACCTCCCATTAGCCAATACCGAACAGGGTGATTTGGTAGTATGTACAACCTGCCATCTACCGCACGGCTCCTCGGCTGCACAAGGTGAAAATTCTGCCGCCGCGAATATCACTGGCGACAGCTCCTTGCTGCGGCTTGATAACCGCGGGGTGTGTGAGGTGTGCCACCAGAAATAAGAACGGACGTCAGGTCGGAAGCTGCCAAACCCTCCGGCTTGTTTACCAATAGCTTTTGTATCTCCACCTCCGATATGATGATTTGTTAGTACTCTGTCGGATACAAAATTGAGGCGGTAGTGTCCCGGACATTAGCTGACCTGATTAGAAAATATATTTGTGGAAATCCAGGCGAGTGGTGTAGGAGAGCCACTCGTATTGGTTTAGGTTTGTTGGTAGTGTTAGTGGTATTATTTTTGGGTTGGGTATATGGACAGCGAGTTATTGCTTCTTCCACGCCCGACTTAATCCGCCCATTTTCCTGGCTGGGGGACAATAACCTGCTTCAGATTACCGGAACCGCCAGGAGTACGGAAAGGACACTCCCACCAACAGTGGCTCCTGCTGATGCTGCTACCGAAACAGCCGCTCAATCGGCCGCGGTAGTAAATCCAACCCAAACCGATACCCCTGAACAACTAATAACCCTTCCACCGCGCACTCCAGATGGGACCATCATGCCCCAGGCCACCCCTACTATCACAAAGCCGGGTCCTGGAAATACGCCTGAGCCCATTTCCACGATAACCATCACGGTGACAGCTCCGATAAAACCCTCCCCTACAGCTACATGGCCGCCAATAACAATTGATGGACCTTATGTCGAAGATGAAGTCATTGTGAAGTTTATTGCCGGACTGCGTAATACCAAACGCAGTGACGTTTTCGATGTCCTGGATGTGAGAACTCGTGAAGAGATACCTGAATTGGGAGCCTGGGTGCTAAAGATCCCAGCGGGAAGCGTGCCGGCTGCGCTCAGTTATCTCTCACGGAGCCCGTTTGTTGAATTCGCGGAGCCCAATTACATCGCGCACGCTTATGCAATTCCGGGAGATCCGGATTGGGGTAAGCAGTCTTACTTGCACAATATCCAGCTTCCTCAAGCTTGGGATCTGTCCACAAGTTCACCCGAAACTATCATCGCGGTTATCGACACCGGTGTCGATACCAGCCACCCGGATCTCAAGCAGAAAATTTGGTTCAACCCTGGAGAGATGGGTGAAGATGACGCTCATGAAGATAAACGAATCAACGGGGTTGATGATGATGGTAATGGCTATGTTGATGACTGGCAGGGCTGGAACGCACTATTAAATACAGGAGAAGTGCAGGATATCAATGGTCATGGCACCCATCTAGCAGGAATTGCTGGAGCGAGCACAAATAATGATAAAGGTATTGCTGGTGTGGCTTGGCAGGCGCGCCTGATGCCTGTGAAGACATTAACTGATGACGGAAAAGGAAGTTATGCGCATATATCCAAAGCGATTGTCTACGCAGTCCAGCAGGGTGCACAGATTATTAACCTCAGCCTGGGCGGCAGCCAGTATGGACGGTTGCTGAACTTAGCAGTGAATTACGCTTATACGAACAACGTGAGTGTCGTTGCTGCAGCCGGGGACACGAGTGACAACAAAGAGAATTATCCTGCAGCATTCAGGAATGCTATTGCGGTAGGTGCCACGGATGCAAATGATGATGTAGCGACTTTTTCGGCTTTCGGTGAAATGGTTGATATATATGCACCAGGTGTGCAGATCTATTCGACAATTCCTGGCGATGATTACGAAAAATATTCTGGGACTTCCATGGCCGCTGCACACGTTTCAGGTGTTGCGGCTTTGCTGGCGAGTCGTCCAGAGTATGATTCTGCCGAACTTATCTACCAGGCTTTACTGACCACAGCAAAAACGGTGACGGATGATCCTAATGGTCCCCGGTTGGTTCAAGCCTATGGTGCATTGCTGTATTTGAACTTGGGTACACCGACACCTACACCAACACCAACTGAACCTCCTGGTAGACCGTTGGCCGTCTATCCGCTGGCACCCACAGCGGATCTCCCGCCGGGTGGACCCACCAGTACGCCAATCTCCTTAGACCCCCACGTAAATTACTTGGCAACAACGGATAGCTGTGCAGGCTGCCATCGCGGGCATCGTGCGTCTGGAATCGAACTGCGCAGTCGCTGGCCAGAAGAGCGGGTTTGTTTCGATTGCCACACGGCTGGCGGGATTGGTACAAACGTCGAACCAGCTTTTACTGCGTACAACAACACCGGTACAGGGTATTACCTGCATGATGTGTATTTAACCAGTGGCACCCATCACTCCTGGGAAATGGAGGGCGATCAATTCGGGGGAGTAAATCGGCATGTTGAATGTGAAGATTGCCACGAACCACATGAAGCAACCCGTGGCTATACTGCACCCCCACGCGTGCCGTATGAGATGAAATCGGCATCCGGTGTCGATCCAGTATGGACTGTTGCTGGAGCACCCACCGATTTTGAATGGCTGATTTCTGCGGAAAGAGAATTCCAAATATGTTTCAAGTGTCATTCAAGTTACACGATCCTTGCTGCTTATCGCCCTGATGGCTGGAATGGTGCTAGTAGCGTGGCAAATGGCTTGTATAAATTAGACAATGAGGCAGGGAGGCAAAGCCCTGATTACCGCGACCTGGCGGTGGAGTTTAATCCAAATAACGCCAGTTTCCATCCGGTAATTACGCAGGGACGCAATCTTGCGATACCTCCTGGCAGCTTCGTTAATGGTTGGACGGTCTCCAGCTTGGTTTACTGTAGTGATTGTCATACGAATGCGAGTGCCGCAACGCAGGGCGATGGCCCACATGGTTCTCCCTTGCTGCACCTACTGGATGGCAGTCAAAACTATACAACAGTCGATAACGACTCTGCTCCCTCTAGTGGGGAAATATGTTTCAAATGTCATGATTACACAACTTATGCCGGAGAAGGGCAAGCGCGCAACACCCTGTTCAGGGATGGAGACGATAATTTACATGCCACACACACACGTGAAGAATCTACTCCTTGCTATGTCTGCCACGATACACATGGTAGTGAGCAGCTACACTTAATTAACTTCGATACATCGGTTGTGAATATCAGCGGCGTCAATCGCGATAGTAAAAATGCCTGGGAGTTCGATGGAACATCGGGCACCTGCTTCCTATCGTGCCACCAGCAGGGTCACGGATTTGGAAAAAGCTATACACCATAGAAATAATCCAGCCCCCGATTTTGCGATCTAAATAGTTCAACCGCTTGCAGAATCATTGCATTATCCGAACAAGCTCGCCTGCTATAATGGGGAAATACATGCGCAGGGAGAATATTCTATGGACACAAAGAGCCAGGTAGCTATTGATAAGTTGATCTCCGCAGATATCGAACCGACTGTTCGAGCTTGGTTTGAGATCAACCAATTGAAAAACCTTTTCCGGCGCGGCTGGCTGCAAGCTGGAATCCCGGCCGAGAGCTGTGAGAGTGTTGCAGAGCATTCGTTTGGTGTTGCCACCCTGTGCATACTGCTCTTGCCAGAATTCGCCCCTCAGTTGGATGTCGAGCGGGTGGTGATAATGGCGTTGCTGCACGATGTCGGTGAAGTATATGCGGGTGATATCACACCGCAGGACGGACTTGATGAACATGTGAAGCTAGTAGCTGAAATGGAATCGGTTACTAGCATCCTAAACAATCTGCCGGTAGGGCAGGAGTATCTGCAGATTTGGAATGAGTTCGAAGTTGGGGAGACACCTGAAGCGCAATTTGTACACCAAATGGATCGGCTAGAAATGGGACTACAAGCTAGAGTTTATACCGAACAAGGCTATTGTGACCTTGAGCATTTTTAACATTCGGCAATCCTGGGGATCTCCGATAAAGCGTTGCTAAACTTGGTTGGAGATGTGATCCCGGTTGATTCAGATGCTGATCGAAGTATTAGATGAGAAATCATGAATTATATCGGTAAAGAAATGCCGTTTCCTAGAAGAAGTTCACAGACATAAAATATCGGTAAAACGGGACGACAAATGATACGAGCGTTGATATTTGATTTTGATGGCTTAATTTTGGAAACCGAGCACCCGATTTACCAATCGTGGCAGGAACTCTACCACTCCTTGGGATGTGAGATTCCATTCGATGTTTGGGGCGATACGGTCGGGAGATCGGAAGACAGTTTCGACCCTTTTGGCGAACTTGAGCGGCAGTTAGGATATAGGATTGATCGCAGCATACTGGGGCCAGCACGCCGCGATCGTGAGTTGGAGTTGATACGCGGCCAGCCGATTATGCCGGGGGTAGAAAGCTACCTGGTTCGCGGTCGATCGCTCGGATTGAAGATTGGCTTAGCGTCCAGTTCCTCTTGTGACTGGGTTACTGGACATCTCAAGCGTCTTGATCTACTCAAGTACTTCGATTCCATTTTGGGCAGCGATGATGTCAAAAGAACGAAACCCGCCCCTGATCTATACTTGCTGTCGCTGGAAAAGCTTGGTGTGAACCCAGACCAAGCGGTAGTATTTGAGGATTCGCCTAATGGTGTCATGGCGGCACAATCAGCGGGGATATTTGCTGTTGCAGTACCGAATATCATCACTCGCCAGTTATCGCTTGAACAAGCTGATTTGTGCCTGGACTCGCTGGCAGATATGCCTCTTGATTCGCTGTTAAAAAGACTCAACCAATCTGCGCATTAAATGGTTATGGTGCCATAAATACAGCAACACTTAATGATAGATGGACAATGCTCCACCATAAGGAAAATGCATTTTCATTCACTATACATGCGCTCAAGGCAGACCTCATGATTAGGATGGTGGTCCATGAAGAATAAAACATGTAGACTGCTCGTCCCGGCTGGATTGACAAGCTGCGTTTTGTTTGGCATGTTCTTAATGTTGAGTCAGCCAATATCTGTCCGAGGTGATGATATTTCACCGCCAACCGGATTACGAAGTCGACGCGCTGTAGATTCGATCAATGCCAGCTCCACAGAGATGTTGGATATCCAGGTAGTCGTTGATGAGATCGTTGCTGATGGTCTCCAAAGACCTGTTCAAGCAACTCACGCTGGTGATGGGAGTCAGCGTATCTTTATTGTCGAGCAGACAGGGTATATACGCATTTACGAAGAAGGGATTGTTATTAGCGCGCCTTTCTTGGCAATCCCTGAGTTGATTGCCTGCTGTGGAGAACAAGGTTTATTGGGATTGACATTTCATCCGGATTACACTGCCAATGGTTATTTTTATATTTATTACACTCGGGTAGCTGATGGCGCTAGTGTGATTGCCCGTTACTCAGTTTCGAATGATCCTAACCAGGCAGACCTGCAGAGCGCAAAAGTTCTGTTGACCATCAACCAGCCTTATAGTAATCATAATGGCGGGCAGCTTGCTTTCGGTCCCGATGGTTATCTTTACGTCGGTATGGGGGATGGCGGCAGTGGTGGCGATCCCCAAAATAACGCTCAGGACAAGAACAGTCTGCTAGGGAAAATGCTGCGGATTGATGTCAATAGTGGTGATCCTTATGGGATTCCACCAGATAATCCATTTGTAGGGACTGATGGGCGCGATGAGATCTGGGCATTGGGTTTGCGCAACCCATGGCGGTTCAGTTTTGATCGTCAAAATGGGGATATTTTTATCGCTGATGTCGGCCAGAATCTTTGGGAAGAAGTGAATTATGTCATTGCTGGTACGTCTGGTGAAATTAATTTCGGGTGGCGCTGCAGAGAAGGGACTCATGTGTACAGCACATCGCCGCCCTGTGATGACCCAGTTATAACCAGTCAATTCATTGACCCGGTTGCTGAGTATTCGCATACCGAAGGGCAATCCATCAGCGGTGGGTACGTCTACCGGGGTAGTGTCTACCCTAATTTGAAAGGACACTATTTTTATGCTGACTTCGTTCAAGGGAAGATATGGAGTTTGTACAAAACTTCCCCCAGCACCTGGTCCACACCGACCCTGGAGGTAGATACGAACTTCAATATCAGTGCATTTGGTGAAGATGAAAATGGTGAGATGTATGTACTGGATTACTACGGTGGTACTATTCGACGGTTGGCTGAAGCCCAGGGCCCCAAGCCTGATCTCAGTGCCTCTAAAAAATATTCTCATACGCCCTACGCTGACATCGGTGAGACCATTACCTACACGATTGGTTTGATCAATACGGGATCTGCAAGCGCGAATTCGTTGATATTGACCGATACAGTCCCCGTCGGTTTGGCTTATGTGGCAAATTCACTTGTTGCGTCCACTGGCGTGGTGGATGATTCCCAATCGCCTACCCTGCATTGGCAAGGAGCGCTTTCTGGTTCTCAAGCTGTGACGCTAACTTACCAGGCGGTGGTAAGTACTGATACCCGCGGCAGTATAATTAATCATGCCCAAATCAGCAGTACCGAACTTGATCCCCTCACACTCTCCGCATCCTTGAATATCCCGAAACCGGTTGTCCCCTCAACCAGCAAGGACTTTTTATTCCCTGGTACACAACCAAATCAAATACATGATGAACTGTCCTTATCAGTATCCTGCGACCGTTGCCATTCTGAAATGATCTATGATAAATGGCGTGGTAGCATGATGTCCCAAGCCGGCCGCGACCCATTAATGTGGGCAGCCCTATCAGTTGCCAATCATGATGCTCCCAATGCAGGCGAGTACTGCTTGCGCTGCCACACACCTATTGGGTGGCTTATGGGACGTAGCGCATCACCGGATGGTCTTGCACTTCTGCCGGGTGATATCGAATCGGGTATTGCTTGTGCAGTCTGCCATCGTATGGTTGATCCAGCCCCGGATAACTATGCTTTACCTGATGAGGCTTGGGATCGCGATGTGATCATCCGCCAAGCGCTTACCACCACGCTTCCGGCAACTCAATCGGGAAGTGCAATGCTGATTGTGGACCCCGAAGACCACCGGCGCGGTCCATTTTCGCTTGGGCAGGATTTTGCCTATCACCTACCATCGAGTACCTTCCAGACTAATTTTCACGGAAAAGAGCAAACCGATTACAAAACCCGTTCCCGTTTGTGCGGGTCGTGCCACAACGTTAACAATCCTTTGCTGTCGTGGGATGAACTAAAACAGGAGTATGTGCTGAACGAGATGGACCAGCCAGCCGATTCTTTTGAGAATGGACAGCTGTTTCCCATTGAGACCACTTATGATGAATGGCTAAACAGCCAATACGCAGTTAGCGGAGTTTATGCACCGCAGTTTGCTGGTGAACTTCCAACTGGAATCGTAGGTGCTTGTCAGGATTGCCATATGTTGCGCAGCATCGGGCTGGCAGCTGAACAGGGTGAATTCAGGGATTGCCAGACGAATGGTTGCTTGCCCATTCATGGTTTCGTAGGGGCCAATACCTGGACACCGCAAATCCTTCAGGACAGTCGCTGGCGGTTGAATGCGGCGACTGATACTGCTCACCTGGCGGAGACACTGAAGGCGAGTGAGGATATGCTGCGGAAGGCAGCAACCCTTTCTGTTGAGCTTAATCTCAGCGATACAGGTAGTATTGCTGTTGTAAAAGTAACCAATGAGTCCGGCCACAAACTGCCTACTGGGTATGCCGAGGGCAGGCGTATGTGGATAAATCTTAGCGCATATGATGACCAGGGGGAGCTGGTCTATGAATCAGGAAATTACAACCTGGCTAGCGGCGTGTTAGCCGATACTGCAAAGATTTATGAGATTAAGCAAGGCATTACCCCGGATTTGGCAAAGGTTTTGGACTTGCCGGATGGTGAGAGCTTTCATTTTGTGCTCAACAACACTGTTGTCAAAGATAACCGCATCCCCCCCCGTGGCTTTTCGGAAGATGCATTAAACAACAAGATATTACAACCTGTAGGTGCTGTTTACCAGCCAGGGCAGTATTGGGATGAGACAGTTTTTCAAGTACCTCAAGCTACAAAAATGGTAAAAGCCACTCTGTACTATCAAACTGCATCGAAAGAGTACATCGATTTCTTGCGCACACGCGGTGGCCTTGATGGGTACAGTTTAGGGCTCATTTGGGATGGTTTAAAGAGCCCGCCGGTGGAAATGGCACATGCCAGCGACTACGCACACAAAGTGTTCCTGCCCTATCAAATTAAATAAACCCTAACATTGTTGTAGGGGGAATTATGGTATAAGACCGGGATGCGAAATCCAACAAATAGTGTGCATAGTACGTGGATTGCGCTTGTTTCACTTCTGCTAGTTGTGAGCGCAGTTTTTGTAGTCCGTTCGAGTGGGTTAGCAAATCCTGACCGGGCGGATTTACCTGTTTGGGGCCGTAAACCCGTCTTGGAGTACTTCTTTTTCACCGAGAGCATAGCGGGTTTGCTTAAAGTGGAAGTTGGATTAAGTGAGGATCAGTTTCTAGCTGCGCGCGAAATTGCCAGGTGGGAAGGAGAAACGATCCGCAGTTTGGAGAAAGTGAATCGCGCGTATCTATCTGGTAATGCATTGAGCGATGCTGAGAAAAAAAAGTTGATATTGGAAACTGGATATAACCAAAAAATACTCGATATTGTCCGTAGTTCCCAAACCGAGTTAGAAATTTCATTGGGCTCGGATGTGTACTCATCACTAGTGAATTGGATTGAAAAGCGTTGGTTAACCGAAAAGATACTTCATTTATCTCCATCAGCATCAGCCACGACTGGACCGCGCACTTTTTCGATCTATGCTACTCGCTACGATACCAGCGCGTACACGGTAGCCTTACCGGATAAATGTGTGAAGTTTTCCAACATCGGGTGGGATGAGGGTTGTTCTGGCTATGGTTATGTTCCTGGTGGTGATTATCGGGTGAGAGTCGCATATAAAGGTGCAAGCGCCACCGTGAAAGTGTTAGAAGCTGGTCCGTGGAACCTGGATGACACCTATTGGGCGACCATCAACGATCCGACGCCTCGGCGAATGTTTACCGATTTGCCCCTCGGAATCCCAGAGGCTCAAGCTGCATATTTTGATGGTTATAACGGTGGCTTGGACCAATTCGGTAATATCGTCACGGCACCCTTTGGTATAGACTTGGCGCGTGAACTTAGTATTGATATCGGCCTGCTGCCCGGGTACAACGATTGGGTGGACGTGACTTTTTTGTGGACCGATGGCTGGGATGATCCTGTCTCCCAAGAAGTAGTCCTGAAACAACCGACGAAGTTCGATCCGGCAATTATGGGTGACACCTGTGTCGATAACTGGTATCCAATCGATGGCTACGATGGAAAAAACGCCTATCTAACACTTAATGTGAATACCGGAGACTACTCAACCAACTCAGCTGAATGGGTGCCAGACCTGCCAGTCGCGGGGAATTACCGGGTTGATGCCTATGTGCCGGACCACCCCTCGATTTATTGGCATTGTTTGAGTAAGACGATTTATTGGGATACATCGGATGCGCGCTACACAATTCATCATGCCGATGGGAAGTCAACCGTATCCCGCGACCAAGCACCGCTAGCTGACCAATGGGTTGGTTTAGGCACCTATCAATTTGACAAAGGCACATCCGGGAAAGTGGTCTTGTCTGATTTGAACGGGGAACCAGATTTCAGTAAAACAATTTCCTTCAGTGCGCTGCGTTTCAGCCTTCTTGAGGCACCCGCCCCGACGCCAAAACCAACCAGCACGCCCACCCCTACACCGACGCCTACGCCGTCACCATTCATTTGGACGGAACATGGTATTGTTGCGCCTGATGACCCAATAACGATTACGCTTGGTGCCAGCCACATCCAGCCGTCAGGAATCGGTGAAGCAGTCATCGATCTTAGCTATGACCCGAGCGTGGTGGATCCAGTGGCATGCGCACCAGATCCAAGCGGTGTCTTCGAGCAAGGGAGTTGCGATTTGGATTATGAGCGGAACGGTGTTGATGCTGATACATTACGTTTCAGTTTATCCTCTCCTATTGGTGTTGAAGGGTTTCCTCTGTTGGTTGACTTGATTTTCCACGCTGAAGGCAGCGAGGGCGAGGTCACACCATTACTGGTGCAGCCGTATATTTTCTCAGACGCACAGGGAAATCCGATCCCTTACAGCGCGTATGGAAGCTTTATCTGTATCACCCCTTGTGTGTCAGTTAGCTTTCTACCAGTGGTGATGCATAGCCGCGGATCTTAAATTCATACTTTGTAGTTTGCTTGTTTTCACGGACATGAATGATATGTCTGCTTTTCATTTAAAGAAGTGAAACGGTAATCCCGCAATAATGAGTAAACATTAATCTACAAATACTAGATAATACCTTGACAAATCACTTGCATTCCTGTAGAATAATCGAACGATAGATCATAAATAAAAAGTATGGCTGTTTTGATTTATCAATCCTATTCAACTTTAGTTTTGGAGGTATATCATGAAAAGCAAAATTCTATTGGTCGCAATCGCAGCAGCATTAGTACTACCATTAGCCTTTGGCGCTGGGACAGCGCTTGCCGCTGGACACGAAGAACCCACCAGTTTCTTCATTTCTGCATATCATTATGTCAAGGGTGACGAGATCGGTCTAACCCGTGAAGCCCCAGTATTTGTTCAGGTCGTACGCGACGGTCAGGTATTGGCTTACCTACCTATGAAATACATGGACCGCGTCGATGCAAATCTGCCCGGCGGAACATATACGTTGAATTTCCTCGATCAGGGTTCCTTCGCCAAGCTCTTCAGCTGCGGACCTTACGACATTCCGAATGGTGCTGATATCCGTTTACAGGCCCATGAGCAGGGAGCCGGTCGTGTACCGACCTGCTACGTGAAATAAGCGAAATACACTAGCAACCTAGCATACAAAAGACTGCCCGAATAGCCGGACAGTCTTTTTTGTTATTGCGGACATATTCTGATAAAATTTCTCATCCAGTAAAATCGGCCGATACCAGTGATCTTGAAAATCGAGCCATATTGATGAAGCATGATCTGTTTTTAAACGTTTGCTTCAATAATAGCTTCGATTTCTAGGAAAGTAGGGGTGCTACTTGAGTGAATCCAGATATACCCGCCAAGAAATGAAACATTTCATCCTCAATTTTGTGATTGAGTTAGTTATCTATGGTGGCATGGTTACCCTTTATTTCCTGCTTGCACTCAGATATTTAGCAAATCCTTTGAAACATCTGTTTGATAACAATTTAACTGCCTATGCGATTCTTGCTTTGGTATTAATTGTTGCTCAAGCAGTCGTGTTGGAAGCATTTACATCTGCCCTCATAAAAAGGTTTGGCCTAAAGCGCTCCGAGTAGACCAATGGAATTCCCAATTTCAGAAGTCACAGTCAATCCATTCTATCTTGCCGGTGTTGGCTTTTTAGTTGGGATTCTAGGTGGCTTTTTCGGGGTCGGTGGTGGCTTTATTGCTGGACCATTCATGTTCCTCATCGGTGTACCGATGAACTTTGTCGTCGGTACCGATCTAGCTCACATGACCGGAAAATCCATCGTTGCCTCTCGCAGGCATAGAGTGTTAGGTCATGTTGACATTAAACTCGGATTCATCATGGTTATCGGGACGGTTATTGGCGTTGAGGTAGGTGCTCAGATTGTTGAGATGTTATCAAATACAGGTAGGGCAGACCAAGTGATCGGGTGGGTATATGTCTTGATTCTTCTGGTCATCGGCAGCTTCACCTTCTTCGAAAGTGCCAAAGCTGTACGCTTGATCCGGACGGAGCAAATTTCTGCCCGCGATGCGGTCGGCTTTTCTGGGTTGGCTCAACGTGTCCACGGTGTAAAAATACCACCCATGATTTCTTTCCCGTCATCAGGAATCGAGTCCATCTCACTCTGGAGTGTACTGGTGGTAGGCTTGTTCAGCGGATTATTAGCTGGTTTCCTGGGGGTAGGCGGGGGGTTCGTGCGCATGCCACTTCTTGTATATGTTCTTGGCGTCCCAACTCACGTGGCAATTGGTACGGACTTGTTTGAAATCATTTTTTCTGCTGGTTACGGTACCTTAACTCATGCGATTAAGGGAAACGTCGATATCTTCATGGCTTTGGTTATGCACACTGGTGCCGCAATCGGAGCCCAGATTGGTGCAGTTTCGACCCGGTTCTTTGTTGGACCCCGTATTCGGATGTTATTCTCATTCCTGCCATTTATTGGTGCGGTTCTTGTCGCTCTTAGATTAGTTGGAATATTAGGAGGTCATTTCTAAACACGTGCTATGCATACATTGATCTGTATCCGGGATTTTCCATTTTCTATACCAACAATTGAATTTGGGAGACAAATAATTGATGCACTCGATTCCGAGGTGTCCCTGATGACAGCACGACGAGTGCAGGAAAACCCTGAAATTGGGCAACAGCTGTTGGAACAGGCGGTAGGAGTCTTGCAGTCTTTACCTGCCGCACGAATTGTCCGCCATGGTAAACCAATCGATGAGATCCTAGCTGAAACTTCTATCGAAAGATATGATTTGTTTATCATTGGAACACGCGAGCGGTTCTCAATTAGTGATATTTTTGTTGGTGAGTTGGCCAAACGTTTGGCTGACCAGGCCAAGATCTCAGTATTGGTAGTTCGCAATCCGCGCGCAAGTATCGAGAATATTCTGGTGACGGATTCAGCTCAGTACATGGATGATCCAGCGATCAATCTGGCGGGAAGAATTGCCCAAGGTACAGGTGCCCGAGTAACAATGCTGCATGTATCTGGTGAACTTCCCGCAATGTACACTGGCTTACAGACGATGGAAGAGACAATTACTGAACTCCTGCAATCGGATACTCCTATAGCTGGTAATTTAAAATTACATGCTGAGCAACTTCGTGACCTTGGTGTGGAGGCACAAATTGAGCTGCGCCATGGCGCGCCAGTAGAAGAGATACTACGGGCTGCAGAAAAGCAAAAACCTGATCTCATTCTTGTTAGTGAATCAAAACAGTATGGGTTAGGTCTTTTTTTGGTGGATATCCCGATGGAGTTGGTCTGCCGTGCACCTTGCCCGGTGCTTGTCGTACATGGTAGTCATTCTTGAAAGCAGCGCAAGCCCATCAAAATACTCGAGTCACTTTGTGTTGGTATAATCCTTTGATTATGCTGTGGATGGTTCCTGATCGATTAGAATTCCACAGGAAGGATTTTGTCAGATGAGAGATAGTACGGCACTACCTGATTTACGGATGTTGCCTAGCCAGTTGTTGATTCCGCATGAGGATTCTGACCCTCGGCGATTGTCAAATCTTGCGGAGCGTCTTCGCCAGGACGGATATTTAAAACACCCGCCCATCAGCGCCGCGATACCAGGAACGGATCAATTTGTTGTGTTAGATGGGGCAAATCGTTCGATGGCAATGATCCTTTTGGATATCCCCCATATCGTCACACAAATTGTCAGCTATGGCGACCCCGGTCTCAGCCTGGATACATGGCACCATGTAATTTCTGGGATGTCTCTCGAAGAATTTGAAGCCGCTCTATTGGCAACGGATGACTTGGAAACCATACCTTGCACCTTGTTGGAAGCTCGTGAAGCGCTGGCGACGAACAATGCATTGGCATATATCGCGCTCAAAGAAGGTGTTCGTATTGTATGTGGGCCTCAAGGTTGTCCAGATCCGAATATCGAGATTCTGTCGGCGATTGTTAACGCTTACCGAGGGCGGGCTGACATTTTCCGAGCGTCGAATGATGTATGGGAACTTCAAGAGCCTTTTTACCCGGGTATGATCGCCATCGTTGTCTTCCCTCGAATCATGCCTAGTGATATTCTTACAACAGTGAAGAATGGGGGACGTGTGCCTAGTGGTATCACCAGGCACATCATTCCGAACAGAGCCTTGAACATTAATATTCCTATGGATGTGATGGCTGCGGATTGGGGATTAGCGAAGAAGCAGGCTTGGCTGCATGAATGGTTAATGGAGAAGATGGCTTCCAACTCAATTCGTTTCTACGCGGAAGCCACCTTCACGTTTGATGAATAGCGGGATATGATCAGTATATATGCTAAGTAGCATCCTCCAGATCGTCAAATTTCCTTAGCATTTGGTTCTCATTCAGTTACTTCCCAATAAGACATATCGTTTACATAGATCTTTAGGTCTTCGGTATTTGTGCTGCCGATGAATAGACCGAAACGACCCGTATCATACGTGCTGTCGGAGAGCTCGAGCAGTAGGTAATCATTGGCATATAGCTTGATTGTATCTCCAGATAACAAGATACCAAGCTTATTGGTTTGCTCTGGTCCAGTTTGGATCTTGGCCGAGCTTGTCCACTGCTGTAATCCTTGGTAAGTCTCGCCATCCCATTTGTATAACCGGAAACGACCATCGCAGGAAAAGCCATAGACGTATCCCTGGTTTGGATCAGGCGCTCGCACAAGTACGCCATAGCGGTCTAAACTGGCACATTCATCTCCCGTAGTAAAGGATACTTCCATGTAGAAATCAGTTATACCGGGGTGGGTGGATAATCCCCACTCTTCTCCCTGTCCAGGAAGATCTGCAGTCATCACCAGTTGATTATTTTCAATGCTGAAGTGAGAATTAGCAGTGTCCAGCAGATACCAGTTCGATGCATCACTGAAAGTATCTGTCCAGGTTGGATCACCCAACTCCAACGCTTCTACACCTTCTTCGACTTCAATTTCGACCCAAAAAGTGTCGTTTGCTTCATCTCCGACACCGAAGTTATTCCCAGCTGGGTTTTGCAGCATCCATTCACTCTTAAACTGTCCAGGTGTCTCTGGGGCTGTTAATTTTATTGAGATGTCAGCTTCATTCCCTGGCGCTACCAGTTCTGTGAGAGGAACAGGATCGACTGCTCCAAGCGACTCTCCTTTGACCAGGACGAGCGCATAATCTGGTGTCCATGGACAGGTGCCTTCGTTGCGCAATCGCCAGGTTTTAGTGAACGTATCACTGGCGAGGAAAACTGAACCATCCGGCACACTGACATCATCAACATATGCGGCAATGTCGGTGCAGTCATCTGGCAGTTCATATGACACATCGAGAGAAGCCACGATTTGGTCAGCCTCATTTTGGACCGCAGCTGTCAATTCTGCTGGAGGAACACCAAAATCCATCACTCGAATCACGAAATCAATATCCCCACCAGATATTGTATCGAAGCCGTTGTAGAAGATTGCCTGATCAATGTTGTCCACGACATTAACCATTTTTGGATAACTCTTTCCGAGGATGGTTAGCGCCCCTGCTTCACTCGTTTGTCCGCTGGTATCACCAATCTCTCCGATTGAGATACTCTCGTAAAGTTTCCTGAATTCGATGATCAGATCAAGGTTTCCCTTTCGTAGTGTTACTGCATGTGGTGCCTCGATAAGTTCCCACGAATTCGGGTATAGGAATGAAAATCGGTTAGCCTCATTTTTATACTCTAAAATCTCTGTTTCAGGAGTCTCCGTTGCGGGTGGTTGTGTAGCGGCTGGGCTTTCTAGAAAATCAAATGAAGCTAGTATCTGATCGACTTCCGCTTGAGTATCATCGGGTATCGAGATATCAGCATAGTTATTTTGCGATACAGCCCCTAACTGGATATAAAATTCCAAATTCTGAACCCGATCACCATAGAATACCTGCTTGATCGCTTCTTCAAATACGAGGGAGTTTTTTGGGATTTCGCCATCAAAAAAAGGTACTCTGCCCGCATCGACAACATCACCTGGTGGAAGAGAGCCAGGCCCAAGAGTGCTTGCCTCTGATAGGTGCTTATATTGAATAATTAACAGGTAATCATCCTTTGAAAGTTGTATAGACGGTGCGGACTCTCCTCCTGCGATTGGCTCTCCACCGGGATCTTCAACTGCTTCCCAGCTATTCGGATAGGTGAAAGTAAAATTGTACGCCGGGTTATCGTATTCTTCCATTTGAGTTTGGCGTTGGGATATAAAAGCGGTCTCAGTGATTTGCCCAGTTGCATCTACAGAGCCTTGCCATTGTATACCATCTACTTCGTTGGTTATCTCCACTTGGTAAATTACCGCCTCAGGAGCGACAACTGGATAAGAAACTGTTACACTCCAATCTTCGGCAGTATAGCGAAATGCATTCGACCCTACTAAACCTTCTGGGGTTATGTTCACCTCTGTCCAAGAGAGCTCTCCATCAGGTGCGCTTGGAGCATGGTAGATATGCATGTAACTCAATGCAGCTTCCCGAGCAAAAGCTGGATCGGAAGGTTGGATGCTCGCCCCATCTGGAACGCCATCGATTGCGTTGCTCGGTGATGGCGTTGCTTGAGGCGATGGAAGGACACAACCTGTGGCAAGTGCAAAGGCAGTGAGGAATATTGTCAAGACAGCGAATCTCAGAATATTGTTCATATCCAACTCCAGTGTAAAACACATAAGTAGTAATTTCTCAACCGCATTATAGACGAAATTTCGGATATTGCAGTTCCCCCTCTGATCCGATCTGCTTGGTTTTCTTTAATGATTATTCACTGATGATCAATAGGGCAAGCCGTTGATATATTGGTAAACTATCTGCTTTGTGAGATCATCAGGTTATACACCTTCCAATAGATTTTCAAGTAGTGCAGCCAGTTTCTGGGCAATTTCATGTGCTGTGCCTTCGATATATTCATGCCGTCGATTGCGGTCATCTGCCTCAGCCAATCCAGTAACGATGGTGGGTGATCCCCGCAGTCCAATACACTCAAAATTCGCCTCCAGATCAGCTGCATTCCATGTTATGACACGCGCGTCGGAGAACGCCCATGGATTTCGTTCAAAGTTGATGAAGCGCGGCTCGTTGCAAGCGGTTTGAACAGACACAACACAGGGGAGCGGCACTTCAACAATCTCATAGCCACCCTTAATATCCCGCCTACCGCGTCCGACCCGGCGGGTGAGATCTAGTTCCAAATTGGAGAGCATTGAGAGCTGGCCAATATTCAGCCATTCAGCAATGCCTGCTGGAACCTGCCCGGTTGCTCCGTCCGCAGATTCCTCTCCGCATAATACTACATCTACGCCCCCAAGTTTGATGATCCCTTGGGCCAATGTATAGGTGGTTGCCAGTGTATCAGCGCCGGCAAATAAGGGATCGCTGAGAAGGTATGCATGATCCGCCCCAACAGATAACCCGACCCGTAAATAGTATTCGAAACTTGCCGGACCCATAGAAAGCAGCGCCACTTGACCTCCGTAGAGGTCTTTAAGTGTAAGGGCCATTTCCAGTGCATTCATGTCAGGTGGATTGATTTCGGAGCGCACGCCATCACGAATGATAGCCATGGTTTCCGTATTGACCATGATCTCTTCGGATTTCGGTACAACTTTCAAGCAGACGATGATGTTCAGCGGGTGCATAATTTTAGGTGTTCATTTTAGCGCGTCGATAAGTTGAGGGACGATTTGTTTAACATCGGCTACAATGCAGTAATCAGCATGATCGAAAATTGGCGCTTTGGCGTCCTTATTGATAGCGATAACAGTATCAGCTTTTTCAATCCCTACAACGAAGTGGAAGGCTCCGCTGATTCCGCAGCACACCGCCAATTTTGGACTGCATACTACCCCGGTTTGGCCAATCTGGCGTTCGCGTTCAATATACCCGTCGTCTACCGGCGGGCGGGTAGCGCCTACCTCACCGTTTAATAGCTGGGCGAGTGTCTCTAGCATCTGAAAATCACCATCAATGCCCCGACCACCTGCCACCAATACGGGTGATCCGGTTAGATCGATACGATCCCCCCCCCCAAACCGTTCGATATATTTAGTGTAGATATCCTTAGGTTGAATATTGAAGCTTGGTCGAACGATTGTTTCGGATGGAACAGCTGTTATTTCCCGCAAGGAGAACACGCCCGGGCGGACAGTCGCCATTTGGGGGCGATGTGACTGCATCTCGATCAATGCCAGGACACCACCACCAAATCCTGACACCTCACAAATCAGAACACCAGTATCAGGGTTGATTCTAAGCCCGGTGCAGTCGGCGTTTAAACCGGTTCGCAGGCGTACGGCAAGCCGGCCTGCAAGATCCCTCCCATTATGTGTTGCTCCAAGGAGAACAACACTCGGTTTCGATTGGAGAAGGATTTGGTAGACGACTGATGTATATCCTTCAATGGTGAAGTCTTCTAGCAGCTTGTGTTCAGCCAGGCTCACTTGGTCCGCCCCGTAGGTGAATGCCTCTTGGCACATATCCTCAATGCCGTGACCTAACAACAGCGCAACGAGCGGCCAACCCATCTGGTCCGCAAGCACGCGCCCTTCGGAGAGCATCTCTAACGAAACATTTTCCAAGTTGCCATCTGTGTGTTCCAAATAGACCCAAATGGCTTGCGCTTGGTCATCTACACTAAATAATGAGCTAACCATAATTTGGCATAGTGTGGTTCTGGGTTATGTTTATACAATTCCCAACAGGGCCAACTCGGCGATGTCCATAATAACCAGATCGGTTTGCCCAAGGTTTTTTGCGCTGTCTTCCAAGCACACTGCACAGAACGGACAGGCGGTTGCTAGGATTTGAGCTTTCGTTTCAAGTGCATCGCGCACCCTGAGATCGGCAAAACGCTCACCTGCAGGGGTCTCAAGCCACATACGGCCGCCTCCTCCGCCGCAGCATAAACCGTCCGCATGACTGCGGCTCATTTCACTATACTCCACACCTGGCATATGCATAATGATGGTTCGCGCACTAGCATAATCTGCATTGTGTCTACCGAGATAGCACGGGTCCTGATAGGTGACATGCTTGTTGATCGACTGGGTAAATTGCAGCCGCCCATCTTCCAGGAGTTGGGTTATGTATTGCGTGTAGTGCTGTATACGGACGGTTTTTGAGATGGAGTTATAGTGATTCTTGAAGACATCATAACAATGCGGTGAAATGACAACGATATCAGATACACCACGCTGGGTAAATATGGCAGCTGTATTGCTGCGGATTTCTTCAAAATAAGGACGGTTACCTAGGCTCAGAGCCGCTTCACCACAACACGGTTCAAGATCTCCGAGATATCCAAAGTGGATTCCTGCAGATCGTAATAAATCCACTAGTGCAAGTGCGATTTGCTGGGCTCTACTGTCGTATGAACTGGTACAGCCAACGTATAGCAATATCTCGTGTTCCTCAGGGTTGAATTCCGGAAGGGCAATATCTCCTGCCCAGGCAGAACGGTGAGAGGGAGGTTGTGACCAGGGATTGTTATTCCAGTAGAGGGACCATAATATTGAAGGTAAACCCTCCACAACTGTGCCCTTTCCCCAAGCTAATGTACGGATAGCGCGAAAGACATCTACGATATTGACTCCCCGCGGGCAAAGCGGCTGGCATTGAGCACAGGTTGTACATAGCCATAGATCTTCCAAGCCATCGAATATGCCAATTTGAGCTTCGCGCATAAATTTTCGTACTGAGAAATGTAGATTGGTAAACTGTCCCCATGGGCAGGTAGCCGTGCATGTGCCGCATTGATAACAAAGCGCGGCTGCGCCCGATGTTAGTTCGATCAGCTGTTCCCAAATATCATCATCGATGATGATAGCAGGTTGGGACTGTTTGTTCTCGTTAGTTGCCATCGCTCTTTGTTGTATCTACGGCATTTGGTGAAGATTATGTCGTTGTTCATCCCCAAAATGTCTATGGGTCTAGATTCTGGGTTTGAATGACGGCGTCCATTTTATGCATCTGTTCGGCGAATTCCTTCCCTTCCGCAGCTGATATCCATCGCAGCTGTAAACGTTCTGGGGCGATTCCCTTTCTTTCAAATTTTCGCTGCCAGCGTTTAAAGCGTTCCCAAGTAAGTCGATTGGCATAGTTATAATGACAATCTGACCCTGTATCTGTCAAACGGCAGCCGGTGATCAATACTGCGCCTGCTCCCTTATCAAAGGAGTGTTGAACAAATCCCTCTTCAAATCTGGCCGAACACATGGTTCGTATGATGCGTGTAGAGGGCGGGTATTGGCGTTTCTCGATGCCAGCTAGGTCAGCTCCAGCGTAAGAACACCAGTTGCATGTGAATACCAGGCACTTCTGGTGTGGTGCATCACTCAGAGCGGCTTCGATTTGGGTTAAGATCTGGTCCTTGGTGAAATAAGGCATTTCGATCGCGTCGAAGTTGCATTCTGCCGCACAAGTACCACATCCCATACAGGCAGCCTCCAAAATGCGAATGTTAGCAGCCTCACCTGCCGGGGCAATTTGTTCTATTGCGTTATATGGACAGACACGCACACAGCGCAAACAACCTTTACAGAGATCAGGGATCAGTTGTGCGGTAAGTGGTTCCTTTTCGATGACACCACGCGCTAAGAGAGCACCTGCCTTCCCTGCCGCTGCAAGTGCCTGCGCTATGGATTCGCGCACATCTTTTGGTCCCTGTGCAGCACCTGCCAGGAATACGCCTTGAATAGCTGTCTGCACGGGACCCAGCTTCGGGTGGAGTTCCATGTAGAATCCATCTTCGCTACGGGCGAGTTTAAGCTGCTCAGCTAAATTGTCTTGGACGGGTACCAGCCCTACAACCAATACGAGCATATCGGTTGGGATGACGATGTTTGCACCCAGTTGCTGATCAAACATCTCAACTTGACCTTCAACATAGAGCAGAGCTTGTTGCGGGGTCTGGTTTGGATTGTAGCGGTAGAAGCGTACCCCCATACGCATGACCTCTTCGTAGAGTTCTTCTGAATGCCGGGTATAAGTGCGGATATCTTTATAGATGATGTGTACTTTCTTCCCCATCGCACGCAGCTTCTTGGCTTGGTGGAGCATTGACGTACAGCAATAACGTGAGCATCCTTGACCGTTCTGGCGTGACCCGACGCAGGCTACAAATGTAATCCGTTCAGCTTGGATAGAGCCAGCCTGGAAAAGCTCTTCTAGCTCTAAATTATTGATAACATTAGGGTCTGTTTTATAGCCAAATTCTTCTGTCACGTAGATATTTGCCCCAGTAGCTACGACAACTGCCCCGACTTCTAGGGCTTTCTCTTCCTGATTCCCTGACTGTAGCTGGATCTGAAAATTTCCTACTAGTCCAGCGATTGTATCGACTTTGGAGTTTAGGTGGACTTTGATCTTGCTGGCTTCAATTTCCCGCATTTTTGCAGCCGTTAAATCTGCTGCAAGGATATCAGCAGGTGCGATTTCACTTAAATGATTGAGCGCGCCGCCAAGCCGGGTGTCATGTTCTACTAGATGTGTCTCAAAACCTTGCCGGTCAAGCGCGGTTGCAGCAGTCATACCCGCAATACCGCCCCCAATCACCAGGGCACTCTGGCGTAGTGGAAGGGTTGAACTTTCTAGAGGGGTCAGTAGACGAGCTTTATTCACAGCCATTGCTACCATATCGAAGGCTTTTATTGTTGCCGCACTGCTGTTGTTCTTGTGCACCCAGGATGCCATATTGCGGATATTCGCCATTTCTAGTAAGTATGGGTTTAGACCTGACCGTATCATTACCCCGCGAAAGATCGTCTCATGGGTTTTAGGCGAACAAGCTGCGATAACTACCCGGTTTATATTTTCGCGCTTGATTTTATCTTCGATCTCTTGCTGGGTATTCCCTGCACAGGAGAACATTTGGTTCGACACGTGTACAACACCTGGTAGAGAACCTGTGAGACTAACTAATTTTTCAATGTCAATCACACCAGCGATGTTGCTGCCACAATGACAAATAAAAACGCCAATCCGCGGGTCTTGAATCCCAGCGATAGGCTCAATTTCTGGGATTTCGGGCCAGGAACGCTCGGCTATGTGACTCAATGCCAGTGCTGCTGCGCCGCTACCCTCTGCAACGCTGTCGGGGATGTCCTTGGGCCCTGAGACACATCCTGCTGCATAGATTCCAGGCAGCGAAGTAGCAACCAATCCACCAACTTCCTCCGCGGATGAAAGAAATCCGTCTTCACCAATTTCGAGGCCTAAACGCGTTGCCAGGTCAAGCAGCCCTTTTGGAGGTGCGACCGCATTCGCGAGCACAACCATGTCAAATTCGGATTTGGTGGCGGAGTGGTTCTCGAAGTCTTCATAATGGACTGATAGCCGCTGGTTGTCGAGCGGGGTTATTCTTGCAGGTCTACCACGAATGAATTTTGCGCCTTCAGCCTCTGTTCTCTGCCAAAAGCCGTCAAACCCTTTGCCATACGCCCGGATATCCATATAGAGGACAGTAACATCCTTTATGTGGTGGTCAATTGCTTGATAAGCATGTTTAATGGAGTACATGCAGCAAAACCGCGAGCAGTGTCGATAATGCCTATGGTCTCGAGAACCAACACATAAAACAAACAAAATATTTTCGGGGTGTTCTCCAGTAGAAGGGCGGATGATTTCTCCCCCAGTAGGTCCAGCTGAGTTGATCAATCGCTCGAACTCCATCGCTGAAAGAATATCAGGATGGCTCCCATACCCGTACTCGCTCATCACACGAGGGTCAATCATGCTGTATCCGGTCGCAATAATTATTGACCCTGCATTGCGGTGGGTCATGGTTTCCTTTGGCATCAAGAAGTCTATCGCCTGGGGTGGGCAGACCTGCTGGCAATGATTGCAGGGGAGATAGTTCGGTGGATTATTTAAACAGTTATTGATATCGATCAGGTAGGTGCCAGGAACGGATTGCGGAATTGGTGTATAGATCGCTTTGCGAAACGCCATTCCAGAGTCATATTCATTAGGTTGTACAACAGGGCAGACAACAGTGCATTCTCCACAGCGTGTACATTCATCACTGACAAAGCGAGTCCGCTCGTTAATTTCAACAGTGAAATCTCCCGGAAGGCCTGAGATGGAAACAACTTCGGCTGGAGAGAGAACCTCAATATTTGGGTGAAGATCTACCTCAGACATTTTTGGTGCTTCAATACAGATAGAGCAGTCTAGGGTCGGAAAGTTTTTGTCCAATACAGCCATAATCCCACCAATGGTGGGTTCTCTCTCGACCAAAACGACCTTTGCGCCAGCTTCGGCAAGATCTAATGAGGCCTGAATCCCAGCTATACCGCCTCCGATTACGACGACTGTGTCACTCATTAAAACAATTTACTCCGCTGATCATAAATGGTGTCCTGTTGCTAACCTGCAGGAAATCATCTTTTTTAACCAAGCATATCCTTTACAGCCTGAGGGTAATTGTCTATCTCTTAGCTGTGATAGCTTGCAGCCCATATTCATATCCCTTGGTGAATGCTTCCAAATTTAGCTCGATCGTTTTTGGTTTGACTGAGTCCTTTATTGCTGTTTCTATCGCTTCAGTTGGGATTCTTTTATATATTGTTGTTAGGAAACCGAGCATGACCATGTTGGCGACGATGCGTTTACCTAATTGCTCGGCGATGCTTGTAGCCGGGATGGAATATACTGGATCGTCTGCCTTGGGTAGAATTAAATCCTGGTCGATTAGTATTGATGCATCCACTTCAGTAGATGGGGAGAATTTCGTATACGCTTCCTGTGAAAGCGCAACCAGGAGATGCGGTGCTTGGACAAACGGGTAATCTATTGCTGTATCAGAGATCACGACATTAGCGGATGATGCCCCGCCGCGTGCTTCAGGACCGTAGGATTGGGTCATCACCGCTTCTAGTCCACCATATAACGCCGCCGCTTTACCCAGAATAAAGCCAGCCAGTACAACTCCTTGACCACCAAAACCCGCAAACCGGATCTCATACCTCATTGAATTTCTCCAGCACCGACTGGCTGGTAGGGTGGGCGATCTCGATCGATAAACTTGCCAATATAGATTGGATTGTCCGCTCTTAAATCAATGCCTAACTCATCGGCGCGCACATCTCCATCCCGGATGATCTGGCATCGCTCTAGGTATAGTTCCATCTCCTCTAACCCATTGAGGATGTTATTTGATTTACCAAAACCTATCGGGCAGGGGGCGAGAATCTCTATAAAAGCAAACCCGGGTTTGGAAAAGGCGTAAAGGATATCCTGCAATACTTGTCTTACGTGTAAAACTGTCCATCGTGAGAGGTAGTTCGCACCGCAAGCGGCCATCAAGTATGGCAGGTTAAATGGGAGTTCTGTGTTGCCGTACGGTGCTGTGGTTCCGTGAGCACCTTGAGGGGTTGTCGGTCCAACTTGTCCCCCTGTCATACCATAGTTGAAATTGTTTACACAAATCACCTTGATATCAACGTTCCGACGTGCTGCATGGATTAAGTGATTGCCTCCTATGGATATTAGGTCACCGTCTCCACTAAACACAGTTACCATCAGATCAGGATTTGCCAGTTTCATACCGGCGGCAAATGGAATGGCTCTCCCATGCGTGGTGTGGTAAGAATCGATATTCATGTAACCTGCAACGCGCCCCGAGCACCCAATACCGGAAACGACAACTTGATTATCGATGGGGATATTGGCGTGCAGGATCGCCTGGGCATAGCAGCGCATTGCAATCCCGATACCGCAGCCGGGACACCAAATATGCGGCATCCGGTCTTGGCGTATGATGTCATCTAGGGGATGGCTTTCTGCGCGAATTACTGGCATCAGCTGGCTAGCTCTTGTATCCTGTTCATGATAGTTTGAGGTGTAATCATCGCTCCTCCGGCGTGAAAAATCCCTTCAACGGGCTTCTTCGCTATACGTTCAACCTCCAGGCTAATCTGGCCTAAATTCATTTCAGCGACGATAATATGCTTTACAGAAGCGCAGGATTCACGGATGAATGCCTCGGGAAATGGCCACATGGATATCAATCTGATCAAACCGACCTTAATCCCTGCGGCACGAGCCAAGCTTACAGCCCGACGGGCAGATCGAGCCGTGCAGCCATAGGACACGATCACGATTTGCGCATCATCTAGGTAGTAGTCTTCCATGCGGATGATCTGTTCAGAATTGTGCTTGATTTTTGCGCTTAGACGGCTGACGAGATCATGGTGAGTTTGGGCAGTCATATCCGGGTAGCCGCGCTCGTCATGGGTCAAACCGGTGAAATGGACCTTATAGCCTTCCCCTGCATGAGCTATTGGCGGCACAAGATCATCATCCTCAGCCAGGAACGGTTTGAATCCCCCATTGTTCTTGTCTGGTGGTAGGGTAGGTTTCTTTCGTTCCCAACGTTCGATTTGTTCCTCTGCGGGGATCACAACCCGCTCAACCATATGGCCGACGACTTCGTCTGCCAAAATCAATACTGGTACGCGGTAGCGGTCGCTTGAATTGAAAGCCTCAATGGTTAGGTCGAACATCTCTTGCGGCGACCAGGGTGCATATGCGATGATCTGATAGTCGCCGTGCGACCCCCAGCGAGCTTGCATGATGTCTGATTGCCCTGGCATGGTGGGCAATCCAGTAGAAGGGGAGCCGCGTTGTATGTCTACGATGACACATGGTAGTTCGAGCATAACCCCCAAACCAATGTTCTCCATCATCAAGCTCAATCCAGGACCGGAAGTAGCTGTCATTGCGCGCGCTCCAGCTGCTGAAGCTCCCAGGATCGCGGCTATGCTGCCAAGTTCATCTTCCATTTGGATAAAAACACCATCAACTTCAGGAAGGCGGCGGGCTAAACTTTCGGCAATCTCGGTCGATGGAGTAATTGGATAGCCACCAAAAAAGAGGCAGCCGGCGGCTATGGCCCCCTCGGCACAGGCATGATCGCCGTTCATGAAGTGCTTACCAGTAAGACACGTTCGCGCTACCATCAGCTGGCAGCCTCCAGTGCAGTTGTGAATATTGCAAATTCCGGGCATACCAACGTGCAGAACTCGCAGTGTACGCAGGCTTCGGCTTTTCCATCAGCGATATCCGGGAAATGGTAGCCTTTGCTATTTGTTTTTTTTGATAGGAATAATACGTCTTGGGGGCACAACCGCACACAGAATTCGCATCCCTTACAGCGTTCCAGGATTAGATTGACAGCGCCGTGTGGGGTAGTCGCTTGTTGGATATTTAGTGGTGTGCGTCCGTGAACCTACATGCAAGCCAATCCACATTTGTCAGTTGTATCATATCGCCGATCATTGGGATTACATTAATGTAGCAAGTTGGACATTAAAGTTAGCGCGATAGCGGCACTTTTGTACCCTTTGCTTTGGTGATCGTGCGATATTTCACGATAGGGTTGAATATAAAGTGATTATAGAGGCACAACAGTACTGTGTCAAATATTTGTAACGACCGAGTTTGTTCTCAACCAAAACTTGGAAATATTCTTCTGCGAAGGGAAAGTAGGAATCAATGCGCGCTATGTGATAGAATTCCCTGCGGCAAAGTGGGCAGCAGTGTAAGATTTGAAGTCGTCGGTTTAATGCTCGAATAATCAAGAGAAGGACAGTTTGGATCCTGGAGAGTAAATGATGGCTGTTGAATTAAGTCCGAGTGCACAAACGGTACAGCAAGCATTGCAAAGCCTAGGATATAGTTACGAAGTAGTGCAATTACCAGTTTCAGCGCGGACTGCGATACAAGCAGCAGATGCGATTGGTTGTCATGTCGGGCAAATTGTGAAATCGTTAGTATTCAAGGCCAAACGAAGTGGAACTCCGATCCTTGTGATTGCTAGTGGAGAAAATCGGGTAAAAGAAGAAAGGATCGAGGATTTGATCGATGAACCACTGGGTAAGGCTGATGCGGAATTTGTTCGCCAGCAGACAGGTTTTGCTATCGGAGGTGTCCCTCCTGTTGGCCATATCGGGCATATTAGGACATTTATCGATCAAGACTTGCTGCAGTATGAGGAAATATGGGCTGCAGCGGGAACACCAAACGCTGTGTTTAGACTCCATGCGAATAGCCTCGTACCGATGACTGGTGGGCAGGTGGTTCGAATTACATAATACACTAATGCGGAGTCCTTTCACGCCCTCTACAGGTATAATGAGGATCAAATTTAGTTGTTTTTATTGGTGAGAATAGATGGCTTTTGATAGATTTGGGCGTAACCTGAATTACTTACGTATCAGCCTCACAGATCACTGCAACTTGAGATGTGTTTACTGCATGCCAGAAGCGATGACATTTCGCCCGAATGCAGAGTTGATGCAGGATGACGAAGTGCTCGCACTTGTAAGATTATTTGCGAACCTTGGGTTTGTCAAATACCGCTTAACTGGTGGAGAGCCAACCGTGCGGGCGAACATAGTTGATCTTGTCCGAGAGATCGCTCATACAACAGGCGTCCACTCCTTGTCCATGACTACCAACGGCATCACGCTGCCAAAACTCGCCGGACCTTTAGCACATGCTGGACTTCAGAGGGTAAATATCAGTATTGATACACTCAATCCGGATAAGTTTAAGCGCCTCACGAGAAGAGGTTCTGTCGAGGATGTTTGGCATGGTATCTGGGCTGCGGAAGAAGCCGGTCTTCAGCCAATTAAACTCAACGCTGTTGTTGTCCGGGGTTATAACCAATCCGATGTGATCGACCTGGCAAGGTTGACATTTGAACACGGCTGGCAGGTTCGTTTTATTGAAATGATGCCCTTTGCCGGGGCAACAGATTTTCAAATAATGCAGTCAGTAACCGAGCTGGAGATCATAAACCAGATTGAAGCTGAGCTTGGCTCGATGGACTTGGTAAATGGGGGACATTTGGATGGCGAAGCACGACTCTATAAGCTCCACAACGCCCTTGGAGACGTTGGGTTTATTTCTTCCGTCACCGAGCCATTCTGTGCCTCTTGTTCACGCGCCCGGTTAACTGCTGACGGTCGCCTGAGATTATGCCTCTTGCGAGAGGGTGAAGTAGATTTGCTTACACCACTGCGGGCAGGAGCAACTGAATCCGATTTGAGGGATGTGGTCATCAACGCACTTTGGAATAAACCCTGGGGGCATGGCTTGGCGGATGGGATCATCCCAATGAACCGGGCTATGAGTGAGATTGGGGGATAGTAGCTAACTGATAAGACTACGCCCCACTTTTTTAGAGTATAAGTATAAATCTGTATTCGGATCGATAAGCAATCTTCATTGTAGATTCGATTATTAGTAATAGTTCGTGGGAGTAAGTATTGCTATCCGACAAAAAGATTTCGGGGATAATCTTTGACTTAGACGGAACTTTACGTCATAACCAGCCTACGTTTAATGATGTGTTCTTCAAGGCAAGCGAGTCGCTTGAATTGGCGAATAACAGTAGCAAACGGAAAAAATCTCAACGTTGGTTGCACTATTACTGGGCTCAATCACCCGAATTATTGGCAGATATGGAAAAGTTCAAAGGGCATGATGAACTTTTCTGGGTCAACCACACCCGGTTGAACCTGATTGCCTATGGGTGCAGTGCCAGTGAAGCTGATCAATTAGCGCCAAAGGTCTACGAATATATCCGCGAAAATTATCTGCCTCGGGATTGGGTTGCTCCGGATGTTCATGGAACACTCAATGAATTAATGCACAGAGGCTATTCCCTAGCAGTGTTATCAAATCGCCGAGAACCGTGTACGCTGGAATTGGCAGACCTAGAGCTGCTGGATTACTTTG
>JBFENN010000004.1:0-42850 GCA_041551115.1 Anaerolineales bacterium | reverse complement strand
GGGGCAGGGCTGCTGTGGGGCCTTGGCATTGCATAGTGGGGAGCTGGCACTTGCCCGTTCACAAGCAATAGCGAATATCGAGGCATTTCCCACTGAAATAGATGCCATCATATCCAATGCCGCGGGTTGCGGGTCTGGCATGCAGGAGTATCCGCTCATTTTTAAAGGGACTCAGCATAGCGAGGCTGCAACCGAGTTCTCAGGCAAAGTGATGGATGTGAGTGTCTTTCTCAGCCGGCTTGGTGTCGAGCCACCCCAGGGACTGCCGCGTGCGATTAATATTGCTTATCATGATGCCTGCCATCTCGCCCATGCCCAAGGGGTGAAGTTGCCCCCTCGGAATCTGCTTGAACAAATCTCTGGAGTAACCTTGACTACGCTGCCGGATGCAGAGCTTTGCTGTGGTTCAGCAGGAATGTATAATATCGAACAGCCGGAAATTGCACGCGAGCTTGGTCGGCGGAAAGCTCAACTCATCCTTGATTCCGGTGTGGAGATAGTCGTCAGTGGGAATGTTGGCTGCCTAGTGCAGCTGCGTATGCATCTTAATAATCACGTACCTTCCATCCCAATAATGCATACTATCGAATTTATTGACCGTGCTTATCAGGGTGACATTCAATAACCTCAACTATAATTAAACAAACACAGAAAACAACAACAGGTGTTTCGGAAATTTTGTCCTTCCCATTAACTGACAATCTTGGTCATATTAGAGGTGAACTAATTCGTCCACTTGACCGGGTATGGGATATGGTATAAAATCTTCCAAGCAAGCATATGTTTGCAAAGAGAAATTTGCCCCCGTAGCTCAGTGGATTAGAGCACTTGCTTGCGGAGTAAGGGGCCGTGCGTTCGAGTCGCACCGGGGGCGCTAATGTGAGGAGCGGAGTACTCCGCTCCTTTTTAATGTATTTATTTAGCTGCAGCATTATGAGTAAAGGGGAATGTTAAATGGGATCAGAGAAAGTACAGATCTTATTAACCAATGACGACGGCATCCGGTCACCGGGGTTGTGGGCTGCTGCCAGCACCTTATCCGAGCTCGGTTTTGTTCAGGTTGTGGCACCCCGTGACCAGTTTTCAGGTGCTGGTCGCTCTCTGCCTAGCACTTCAGACGGTACAATCCGTATCGAAACCGTTAAGGTCAATGGTAATGAGTGGCAAGTATATTCCGTAGGAGGCTCACCGGCACAAGCAGTCATGCACGGAGTACTGGAAATCAGCTCCAACAAACCCAATTTAATCGTCTCGGGGATAAATTTTGGTGAGAATATCGGGGAGGGGATTACAGCTTCTGGCACAGTCGGAGCTGCGCTGCAAGGCGCAGCTATGGGCATCCCCGCGTTAGCAGTCTCCTTGGAAACAGCCGAGGAGCACCACCTATCCTATTCAGATGAAGTTGATTTCTCCTGCGCAGCACATATTACGAATAAATTTGCGCGCCTGCTCCTTAACACGTCATTGCCTCCAGATGTCCACGTGTTGAAACTCGATATCCCGGCTGAAGCTGACCTGGATACCCCTTGGCAGCTGACACGTCTAGCGATGGAGAATTACTTCGAACCTTTGTCTGATGAACAACGTGATTGGACCGTGCCCGGGGGCATTGGCTACCGCCGTAGGTTGGATATGGAAGGAGTAGCACCCGGTACTGATTTGCATGCTTTAGTCACCGAACGCGTTATTTCAGTAACGCCCCTCAGCCTGGATATGACATCGCGCGTCAACATGACTGCGTTTGAGCAGCTGCTGCGCCAGGCGGTTGCTGGATAAACTCTAGTAGTCAATATTGTCCTATTATCGGTTGGCCGCCAAAACTGACGATTTCTCCCTTGGAAATAATATAGCATCGTGCTGAGTGGTTACATATCTGTGTTTAGCATTTTCTGCAGCTGAGGGTGGATAAATGGATTGGCAGCAATGATCGATTGGGGGGAAACGAGGTAATTAGGCTCTCCCTGTGCATTGGTTACAATCCCCCCAGCTTGTTCCACGATCAAACTTCCTGCTGCTATATCCCAAGTGCTTAGGCTGAGTTCCCAGAAAGCGTCGAAACGACCAGCTGCTACGTAACATAAATCTAGGGCAGCTGAACCTAATCGCCGCACCCCTTGTGAGTTAAGCGCTAAGCGAGCGTAATTATCCAGGTTATTCTTCTCCCTGGTTCTGATGTCGTACGAAAAACCTGTCACCAGCAAACTCTGATCTAAATTTGTTTGTTGGGAAACATGGATGGGAGCTCCGTTTAACCAGGCACCTTTACCGCGTTCGGTGCTGAAGCATTCCTGCCGAAGCGGGTCGAAAACAACTCCCAACTGCATTTCACCACTTTCTTGGTAAGCGATGGATACCGAAAAAATTGGAATGTTATGGGCATAGTTGACTGTTCCGTCGAGGGGATCGATATACCACAAACAGCAATCGGAACCAAGCTGCGCACCGCTCTCCTCAGAGACTACCTGGTGCTCAGGGAAAGCTGTACGTATCTCCTGCAGGATCAAGGCTTCGGAGAGGTAGTCGATCTCAGTTACCAGATCAATAGCACCTTTATGATTGATCTCGTGTTGTTGACCATAACCGGAACGCAAGATTTCGCCGGCATTTTTTGCTAATGTTTGAATGAATTCAATTGTGGGTGATTTTGGCATTTGTAGTATATCTATATTTGTATGAAAATCTCAAGATTGCTTTCAAAGGTATGGTTTCGATAATGGAGAGTTGGAGGAAAACCGAGGGTACGTACTGGTTTTACATCCACCAGATTGGACAGATCAATTACCAGGAAAATTGATAGCTAGACCGTGCCCTCCATTTCTGCTTGTAGCTGATGAAAGTATACGGTCATCAGTTCATCTCGTTTTTCTGCAAGTTTATAGCCGGTCTCGGTATATAAAAGTTGTTTTATTTTCCGGAGCTTGAATACATACTCATGGTAGGCGCTGTGAGGTTCCGATGGCAATGTTTCGCCTGTCTTTATGAAATGAGCAGAGGGTGTATCGTAGAATGGCTCACCTGCTATCACGCAGTATGCAATTGCCCGGGCGACACCCACAGCTCCGATGGCGTCAAGTTTATCAGCATCGAATAATATCTGTGCCTCAAGAGTTTTCGGTTCAAGCTGATCATCACGATAGCGGTGAGCGAGAATGGCATATTTAACAGCATCGATACGTTCCGTGGACCATCCTTGTTCTGTGAGCATTTTGCCGGCAAATACCGCAGCAGTTTGATGGTGGTCCTTCCGTTGAGGGGTATCTGTAACGACTGATGGTTGGGCATCGTGGAGAAGTGCTGCGGCGTGAACAATTTCGAGGTCAGCTCCTTCGGCAACAGCTATTTGATGAGCTAAATTGAATACGCGCACCATATGCGTAAAATTATGGACTGGATCACCATCCGGATACCAGCTGCGTGCTTGCTCCATTGTCAGCATAGATCAATTCTAATACGGTCTTGACTTTGTGGGGGGGGTGTATGTGGAGGGCATAGCCCAGTGTCATTCAAGCTGGGATGGCTAAACACCAGAGAAGTACAAATAAATCACGTAAAGTACGCCAACTAGAATTGCCAAGCTGCAACCCCATGAGATAATTTTTGCAGTAATACGCATAACCCATCGGATGAGAATCCAAAGCAGAATTATTCCGATCAGTACAAATGCCAGCTGAAGTGTTAGGTCGATCATAGTATGAAGGGGCTACATAGTCACATCATCAAGGTAAATTCATTTAATGGACTCTTCCATGTTTGATCACAGTTTGTACAAGATTTGTACCAAAACGGTAGCCGATGTGGCGATAATCTGGGATATCGAGGATCAAGATATCGGCCTGTTTCCCAACATCCAATGAACCAATCCGGTCAGCGCGTCCGATTGCAGCTGCCGCGTTTATTGTTGCTGCCGCGATTGCTTGGGCAGGGGTTAACCGGAGATAGCGACATGCCAGTGCTATGGCAAACTGCATATTTTCGCACCAAGCTGTGCCGGGGTTGAGGTCTGTAGCAAGTGCTAACAAACCGCCTGCCTCAAGTATCGCCTGAGCGGGTGTGTAATGGACTTCAGCCAAGCCGAAGGGTGTGCAGGGTAAAGCGACGGCGACTGTATCACTTTTGGCAAGATGGGTGATATCCTCCGCTGAGGTCGCCACAAGGTGATCTGCCGAGGTTGCGTTTAGGTCTGCTGCCAAGCTGGAACCACCTAGATTGTCGAATTCATCAGCATGAATTTTTAGTGGAAAACCCAGTTGGCTGGCAATAGTTAATATTCGCCTGGATTGTTCTAAGCTGAATGCACCGGTCTCGCAAAACACGTCAACGAAAGGTTTGGGTAGATCTGGGTAGCGCTCTTCTGACCAGGTATGCAGCTTTGGCAGCATATCGGTACAGATTACATCGGTATAACCACCCGAATCGTGATCAAATTCAGGGGCAATTGCATGAGCTCCAAGAAACGTGCTCACCAATTCTATTGGACCTTCTTCATCCAGTGTCATGATCGCATCCAACATGCGCAATTCACTTAAAGTTTCTAATCCATAACCACTCTTAACTTCAGCCGTGGTTGTTCCGTGGGAGAACATTGACGTCAATCTTGGACGTGTTTCAGCAATCATTTGTTCCATGGATGCCTGCCGGGTGGCTCGAACAGTAGACAGGATACCTCCACCAGCGGATAGGATTTCCAGGTATGATTTCCCTTGGATGCGCATTTCGAACTCGGTCGATCTGTCGCCAACCCATAATGCATGCGTATGCGGATCGACAAAGCCCGGCATAACGACTTTGCCTGATGCATTGATTCGCGGTTCATCGGAGTACTTTGCCATAAGTGCTGAACTAGCACCAATCGCGCTGATTTCATCATTTTCGATCAGGACGCCGCCATCTGGAATAATTCCCAGATTGCCTAGATCAGACCCTCGCTGCGGGCTCCTGGTAAGGGTTAATACTTGGTTTGCAGAATGAATTAGCATTTGATTCCTCACATCCATGCTTCAACGCTTGAATTTGAAAAATGGAGTATCGCTAACCCCAATATACATTTATTGTAGAAAAACCTTAATCTGGTTTGGAAGTAAATATATCCAACGTGATCTTGCAATAACTTAATGCTGAACTGCATTATGCCATGCTTAGATTGTGCTGACAACAAATGATCGTGAGAAATGACATCATCTGTAGAATTAAAGCTTCTAATTTTGCCGGCGATTTACGTTAATCACGGCAAAAATGGATAAGGTATAATTTTTTGCGTGGCAAAAAAGAAATCCTTGGAAGATTATTCCGTCGATGAGCTACGCTGGATGCTGGTCGAGAAAAGACGCGCCGCGCGCGAGAAACGCTTAGAGCGTTACCGAAAAACTGGTCGACGCGTTATTGTTGCACCTGATACCGAAGGGTCATTGGAAGATTTACACAGCACAATGCTCCCGGATGAGGAGAAACTTGCGCCTGAAATCGGTACATCGAGACGCTCTCTCACGCGTAGAATACTAGATGGTTTCTTGCTGGTTGTGGAAATAGCTGCAATTGTTGGATTTCTATTTATCCTATTTAATGGAGTTAACCTGGTACGCGAGCTGAACCAGGAGGTTGCTGCAGTTCTCGAACAACCGACGTTGACCCCGACACCGCTAATCGTTGCTGTTGTTCTTCCATCCGGTCATACTCCTCCAAATTTGACAGGAGGTACTCGCCCAAACGAAGCTGAGATTCCGGAACACTTACGCCCATTAGTGCAATCGCTGGCAGAAATCCCTGTGCCTACTCCGGGACCCGAGCAGGCAACCCGTATACAAATCCCAGAAATTGGCGTTGATGCACCAGTCGTTCATGGCGATGGGTGGGAGCAGTTGAAGAAAGGTGTTGGACAGTTTGTTGGGTCGGTCAACCCGGGAGATAACGGCAATATTGTGCTCTCCGCACATAACGATATTTTTGGAGAGATTTTTCGTGATTTAGATCAGCTCAAACCCGGTGATCAAATTACACTATTTACCAACCAGCGTGCTTACACCTATGTCATTGTCGACAACAAGGTAGTTGAACCCACCGCAGTTGAAGTCATGGATCAAACCGAACAACCAACCGTTACGCTGATATCTTGCTATCCATACTTGGTTGATGACCAACGGATTGTCGTGACGGGCAGATTACAGGGTGGCAGTTAATTTGCTGGTTGCCTAATTCTAGATTAACAGATAAAATTGCCGACTGGCGTGGAACTTTTTTATTTTTAATTGAGGAGTGCTCAATGAGCAAAAGAAAGAAGAGTCAATCAAGAAGGCAAAAATCGAATAAGATGTCCGATCAGGGGAAAACAAATTCGGTGAATAATGGCGATTTCAATCCAGATTATTCTTATGTAATTAAAGACCTCAAACGAATCGGAATATTAGCAGGGACATTTATTACAATCTTAGTGATTTTAGCGATCGCGTTGCCGTAGGTATTTACATCGGTGAAACGTCAGACTTTCACATGGTTGATGTGGATGTCTGAGCTGGATCGAAACATTTTATAGTACCAGATAGGATTTTGATATGTCACTAAAAAATGAAATAGTGGCATATTTGTTTTTAACCACCTCTCCATCGGGGGTAAATTTCCGAACCGGGTTGCTATTTTTTTCAGATACCGCTAGAATGATGTTATGACTGTAGAAACTCAGCGGCCTACTTGGTCTCAACAAACGAAATTGATGGTAGTGATAATATTATTAGGATTAACCATATTTTTGTTGTACCAGTTCCGCGATGCTATCGCACCGCTAATCTTGGCGGTGATTATTGCTTATATTCTCTCACCCGTCGCAAATTACCTACAAAAACGGTTCAAGCTCCATAGAGGCTTAGCCACGGTCTTGGCTTTTCTGTTAATGGCTGTCATTCTTGCTGGTATCTTCATGTTGATCATCCCTCCCCTCGTGGCTCAATTCAGCAGCTTAAATGTAGATATCGAGCGCATCTTTTCTCAATTTCAAGCAATACGCATCACAAGATATGAAATTCTGGGTCAAACCGTAGATTTTGATGAGCTGTCCCAGCAGGTTTTAGGCTCATTAAGAAATCTGAGCGAACCCTTTTTTGGACAAACGTTAGGCTATGCAGTAGAGCTAATATCATCATTGGTCTGGGTACTATTTGTAGTTGTAGTTGCCTTTTACTTAATTAAAGACGGACATGCATTACAGGAATGGATCGAAGGACTAATCCCCGCTAGCTACCTGCCTGATTATGCACAACTACGCCTGACGATCAGTGAGATCTGGTCCGCTTTTTTCCGGGGTCAAATTGTCTTGGCAATGGTGGTTTCTATCATTTTTTCGGTTGCTGGCTTCATCTTAGGTATGCCTTTTGCTCTTGCGATGGGCTTTCTTGGGGGGATATTAGAGTTTTTACCTACTCTGGGCTACGCGATTTGGTTAGTCATCGCCTCCCTCTTAGCCTTCTTTATTGGCTCCACATGGCTCCCGATCCCGAATTGGATGTTTATGCTGATTGTGATCGGCCTGCACCTGATATTCCAGCAGTTTGATATTAATTACTTGCTGCCGAGGATCATTGGCCGCCGGGTCCACCTGCCCCCATTAGTGGTAATCCTGGGAATCTTTGCTGGAGCTTTACTGGCAGGTTTTCTCGGTATCTTATTGGCTGCACCAACAATTGCTTCTGGCAGGGTAATCGGTAGGTACATCTATGCAAATCTGGTGGATTTTGATCCCTTTCCGGAGAAATCAATTACTACACCTTTACCACCTCCAGATCCACAATGGTGGCGCCGGCATACTGAGAACGATGAGGATTGATAAATAATATAATACCGGTGGTCAAAAAAAATGCCTCCAATTATTCTGCGGAGGCATCTTCTTTAATAATAACGAAGGTAGTGAATTATCCAGATTGCCCGTATATACTTTGCTTGATTTCAACGACCTGCCGGCGGAAGCGGTCGTCAGTCTCGAGTAAATCAGCGACCTTAGCGCATGCATATATAACTGTCGTGTGATCTCGTCCTCCCAAGGCCTCGCCGATTTTTGGTAAAGAGATATTAGTTTCTTCCCGCAGTAAATACATGGCTACTTGCCTTGGGAGAGCTACCTCTTTAGTCCGTTCCCTGCTTACTAAACGTTCTGTCTCCAACCCAAATTCTCGCGCCACTAAATCGATGACTTCATCAGTTTGAATGTCAGCACGCCGAGGGAGCAAATCTGCCAGAAGTGACTCAACCAACTGGGGAGATAGTTTCATGGCACTAATTTGGGAGAATGCCGCAATACGCGTTAGCGCGCCTTCCAACTCGCGAATGTTGGATTGTACTCTCCGGGCAATGAGTTCTAAAATATCATCTTCCATTTCGCTGCCGACTCGTAAAGCTTTTGAGCGCAGGATTGCTACACGGGTTTCAAAATCAGGAGGTTGGATATCAGCGGCGAGACCCCATTCAAATCGAGAGCGAAGGCGCTCTTCCAAAGTTACCATGGCTTTTGGGGGTCTGTCAGATGAGATGACCAGCTGCTTGTCTTGACCGTGAAGGGTATTGAAAGTGTGGAAGAACTCCTCCTGTGTTGATTCCTTACCGGCAATAAATTGGATATCATCAATCAGCAGGACGTCAGTGCGTCGGTATTTCTCGCGGAAAGCTTGAGTCTTGTGGGTGCGAATTGCGTTAATTAGGTCGTTAGTAAATTCTTCGGATGATACATAGAGGACGTTAAGACCATTTATCAAGCATGCATTACCAATTGCATGCAGAAGATGTGTTTTTCCTAGTCCAACTCCTCCATATAGAAATAGAGGGTTATATGAGTACGCAGGATTTTCGGCAACGGCAATTGAAGCGGCATGCGCTAAACGGTTGCTGGTACCGACAACGAAATTATCAAAGGTGTACTTCTGATTATTTGTTCTGCTACTTAATGGTTGCGATTCTTGCTCGGTTTGTACGTTGGGCAGATCAAGCTTAGGAGTTGAAGGACTGGATTTCGGTGGATCTTGCCAGATGACGAACCTTACCTCAACTGTCCGGTTCATCAAACCATCCAGCTTGCGTTTGACCGTACTAGCCAACCGGGATTCTAACCAATCGCGTGCATAAGCATTCTGCACACCGATGATAAAGCTTCCATCTTCATAAGTGATGAATTCCGAACCTGCAACCCATGTTTCATAGGCAGCTTTCGGCATCTCCATCTGTAATTGACCGAGCGTAGCCCGCCAAGCCGGCTCAGCATTCATAGATAGACTCCTCCTCAATCGATATTGTGGACGTTCATATAAATGGCGCAATAATCCCATCACCAACGCACGTATCGGTTGGCCGAACGAAACGCTATAATCTAGTTCTAACCGAATTTCCGATCAGATATAGAAATCTATGTTCCCCCTGGAATTTTGCGGTGTTTATACACGTCTCACAACTGTCACCATTTTAGCAGATAACCATGGAAAACTGCAATACGTAAACCCTACGATATTCTAAAAAAAAACAAAAATTTAAGACAACAGATTGTTAAAGAATTCATTTAATTAAGCTGTAAGTAAAATCTTATTTGATATTCGATCATCCCCCCACTCTTTGGGCACTAGAGCGTCGCACCCCCCACATATGCCTAACCTTCACATGCATTTTTTAACGGATAAAGGCAATAAAATATTAAACGTTAAATAATTCAATTTACTCAACTCCATTTAATCATTTGAGTCTGTTGATACTTTCGGCATCTCATATTTTTAACATATTTTTGATTTATAAGTCTCTTTCCCACCTTGAGCGTAATAATCATCTGTATTTGGCTAATTTGTCCCACTATTATTAATAAATGAACTAAAAAATGGGAATGCATTCGCTTTTGGCAACTATTCTATGCGAACCAAAGTGTCAATGATTTGTGGGCTAAAAATGTTGATATATATCCTACATAGCGTTAACGTTGTTCTTGCAATCCCCGATTAAGATTAGGTAGTTAAAATTAGTCTTATTGAGAGGTGTGAAAATGGCAAAAATCATAGGTATCGATCTGGGAACAACAAATAGCGTTGTTGCCGTAATAGAAGGCGGTGATCCGGTAGTCATCCCGACCGCAGAAGGTTCACGTCTACTTCCGTCTGTTGTTGCCTTCAACAATAATAGGGAACGCCTTGTTGGACAGACAGCTAAACGCCAGGCGGTAGTAAATCCTGATAACACTGTTTACTCTATTAAACGGTTTATGGGTCGCCGTTTTGATGAAGTAGAGACTGAAAGGAAAATGGTTCCTTTTCAAGTTGTTGAGGGGTCCGCAGGTGACGCCCGAGTGAAATTACCGGTAACCAATCGTGAATACAGCCCACAAGAGATATCAGCTATGATCCTGGGAAAGCTGAAAGCGGATGCAGAATCTTACTTGGGTGAGACAGTCAGCCAAGCGGTGATAACGGTTCCGGCTTATTTCAATGATAGTCAGCGCCAGGCAACAAAGGATGCCGGGAAGATTGCTGGTTTAGATGTATTGCGAATAATCAATGAGCCTACAGCAGCGGCTCTTTCATACGGGCTCGACAAAAAAGAAAATGAGACCATCTTGGTGTTTGATCTGGGTGGTGGCACATTTGACGTGAGCGTCTTAGACGTGGGGGAGGGGGTTGTAGAGGTGCAGGCCACCAATGGTGATACTCATCTTGGTGGGGACGATTGGGACGAAAAAATAGTTAATTGGCTTGCAGAAGAGTACAAACACGAATATGGCATTGACCTGCGCAATGATCGTCAGGCTTTGCAGCGTCTCCGAGAGGCTGCTGAGAAAGCCAAGATAGAGTTATCAAGTGTGTTAGAAACCGATATTAATCTGCCTTACATCACCGCAGATGCTTCTGGTCCGAAGCATCTCCAGATGAAACTTTCACGCTCAAAATTCGAACAACTCAGCGAAGATTTGGTTCAACGACTACGCGGTCCATTCAATGCAGCAATGAAGGATGCTAAGCTATCCGCAGATAAAATTGATGAGATTGTCCTCGTTGGTGGAGCGACCAGAATGCCGATGGTGCAGGAATTGGTACGCTCATTCACAAACAAAGAACCTCATAAGGGCGTCAATCCAGACGAGGTTGTAGCAATTGGTGCTGCAATTCAGGCTGGTGTATTAGGTGGAGAAGTTAAAGATGTGCTTCTACTGGATGTAACACCGCTGTCCCTAGGAGTTGAAACACTTGGTGGCGTGATGACTGTGCTTATTGAGCGCAATACGACCGTCCCTGTCAAAAAAAGCGAGATATTTTCTACAGCGGAGGATAACCAAACAGCAGTAGATATTCATGTGCTCCAGGGTGAGCGTCCGATGGCAAATGATAATATGACCTTGGGCCGGTTCCGTTTGGAGGGTATTCCACCTGCATCCCGTGGCATTCCTCAGGTTGAGGTAACGTTTGATATTGATGCAAATGGGATTATCAATGTAAAAGCCCAAGATAAAGCAACCGGTAAAGAACAAAAGGTAACGATTACTGCTTCTACAAACCTGGAGCAATCAGAAATTGACTCCATGATTAACGAAGCTCGAACTCATGAGGCTGAGGATCGCAAACACAGGGAGCTGATTGAAGCTCGGAATTCAGCTGATAACCTGGCTTATCAGACAGAGAAAACCCTAGGAGAACTCGGTGAGAAAGTGCCCCCAACCGAACGGGAGAATATCGAGACGAAAATCACTACTTTACGTGAAGCTGCTAAGAGCGATGATATCAGCAATATCAAATCCCTAAGTGATGATTTGCAGAATGCCTTGCATGCCCTTAGCCAGCAGCTCTATGCACAATCTGAGCAACCTACCAGCGATATCAATCCTGGAGATAATGGACATTCTCAAGGTTCTCCGATGCCTGAAGATGATGGGGAAGTTGTTGAAGGAGAGTTCCGAGAAGCGTAAGGAAGTTAATAATAAGAAAAGATTAGCGCCAGTCTTTCCAAATGGCGCTATTTTTATTTCCGATAGATATTATAAATTTTCCGCGATCACATCGCTGAGAATTTTACTAAGATTATATTGGGGAGCCCAGCCTGATAGGGTCTGGATTTTGGAGATATCGGGAACTCGTCGGCGCATATCATCGAAATCTTTTGTGTATGCCTCGTCATAAGGAATATATTTGATTGGTGAATAGCCGATTGCATTTGCACTTTGATCTAAACGTTTTATCTGGTTCAAAACTTCTTCCGCCAAACCTTGGATTGTGATTTCCTCCTGAGAGCCGATATTATAAACCTGTCCTTCTGCTTCAGTTTTGCCTGCCAGGCTTAGGATGGCGTTTACTGCATCATGTACGTGCAAAAAGCAGCGCGATTGTTGACCGTCTCCATAAACTGTTAAAGGTTCGTTTTTCAGGGCTTGCTTCACTAGGCGCGGGATCACCATTCCATAGCGCCCAGTTTGCCGGGGACCGACAGTATTAAACAAGCGGAAAACCGTAATAGGTAACCCATATTCGTGGTTGTAAGCAAGCCCCAGAAATTCATCTACCATTTTAGAAGCAGCATAGGCCCAGCGATTCCTGCTTGTTGGTCCCAGAACCACATCGTCCTCTTCATTGAATGGGATTGAGTTGCCCTTGCCATACACCTCAGAAGATGATGCCAGAAGAACTTTAACCCGGTAGCGCAGTGCGGTTCTTAGTATGGCTTCAGTACCCATGATATTTGTCTCAATGGTGTGGACCGGTTTCTGGACAATCAGCTGTACTCCCACTGCAGCTGCTAAATGGAATATCAGGCTGCTTTTGCTTACAAGGCGGTCCATGACGGTTTCATTGGTGATCGATTCGATCGCAAAATGGAAGTTCGGATTATCCGTCAAGTGAGCGATGTTCTCGAAACGTCCAGTAGACAAGTTATCAATGATCGTGACTTCATGGCCTTGGGAGAGCAAAGCCTCTGTTAAGTGGCTGCCGATAAATCCTGCACCACCAGTGATCAAAAAATTTGTTGGTAAATTCGTTTGTTCCTGCTCTGGAGTCATAATAATTAGGTTGCTCTTGCAATATTATGTTGTGTATATGTCAGGTCTAGCTCCGCACACTGTTTCATTTTACCCTTTTCTGAGCCTAATTCAAAAGCGCCCAATCGACTAATAGTCAGATTGGGCGCTTGGGATTCAAATGCTATCACTGTTGAAAGTTATTTACTGCCTTCAACTTTGTTCTGCAGTGTTCGGTTAAGTATATCGTCCATTTCTTCAGTGTTCTTTATTGATTTAGTTTTCGCTTGCACTGGGGTCGGTTCTTCATGGTTATCGGAGCGTTCCATAGCTTCTCGGAATGCAACTTCCATTGCAGTGGGTACTGGCTCGCTTGGGGCTTCTTCAACAACTGTTTTTTTCCGTTTCGGAGCTTTTGGTTCAGGGGCTGGTTTAACTTCCAGGGCTTTCATGCTGAGTTTAATCTGCTTCCGGCGTCGATTGACATCTAATACCTGAACTTCAACCTCTTCGCCTTCTTTTACGATCTCATTCGGCGTTTTGATATAGTCATGTGTGATCTCACTAATGTGAACTAAGCCCGGTCGCTCTGCACCGACATCTACGAAGATCCCGAAACTTTCAATACGGGTGATTTTTCCTTTAAGTGTCATACCTTTATTGATCTCGCGCCATTCAAGTTCAAGAGGCTCTATCATGGTTAGTTCAATGCGATTTCGTTTAGGTTCAACACGTTTTACCCATACATCAACAGACTGACCGATTGTGACGACATCTTCAACTCGATTAGTAGGCTCTTTCTGCAGCTGTGAAATATGGATTACAGCTGGAGTATCCATGCCTATATCGACCAACGCACCAGCAAGTGTAGTTTTAATCACTGTGCCCGTGTACTTGGTTTTTCTTTTAATATTCGCCAGGGATTCCGGCTGGTTTATTTCTGGGGTGGCAACTACATCCGTTTCCATCGAAAATTCTCCAAAAATCGAGATTACAAAACCGCCCAATGGGCAGCAATATTTCAAGTCGTAAAAATGGTTGGGGTCTTAGTAAATGGTGAACCCGCAAACGCTGATTATACCTTGCGCATGGTGATATGTCAAAGCACTTCTGTGCGGTGTCCTGCAGGGATATCACTTAATATTTGCTTCGGGTTTGATATCTTAATTGGAAATATCTTGATCCCGATATTTGTTTGCATTAGCACCTAAGGATAACCTATAATTTATCTGCCAAAATATTCAAATCAGGTAAGCACAGATGTCTTACTATACAGTTGCAGAATAATCCCAAGACAAAGAGGTATTTGTATGATCGTATGGTTGAATCTAACGCTATTAACGTTTTCTGCCCTATTATTCTTATACTATTATGTGCTCAGCGTTAGTCCAGCAACGCTGGAACTTACTTATGGCCCCGATGCATACCAACGATGCGGTAAGTATCGCATAATAGCTATCGGATTTGAGCTTATCACCGTAATTTGTTACATTGTCTATTTCTATTTTCCCGTAAGTGCACCAATACCACTTACTTTTCCATGGCCGTGGTGGATATCGGTTACCTTTGCTTTGTTGATCGGTGTCCCAGCGATGTACTTAATGATTGTGGGAATGAAAGACGCTGGTGAGGAGGCGGTCAGACCCCGCAAAGAACATGGTATGTATGACGGTATCTACGCGAAGCTTCGCCATCCTCAGGCGGCTGGTGAGGTATTTATTTGGATGGTGATTGCCTTGCTGCTAAACTCTCCGTTTTTGTCTGTGTTTTCCATATTATTTTTCCCAATTTTCTTACTAATGTGTTTGGCAGAAGAGAAAGACTTATTACTTAGATTCGGCACACCCTATGCAGATTATCTGCGTACAACCGGCGCGTTTTTTCCAAAACGTGACTAGTCATTTCTCCCTTGCAAGTATTCTTGGATTAGTTGTTTAGAATGGTTAACCTATTAATGTGAGATTTTTTCCTATCATCTCCTTATTAATCGTGTCCACTTGAGTAGATACGCAAAATATGACGACCAGCTCTAAAACTGAAAACACTAATTCACGGTCAGGCAGTTGGATGGTCTTAGCAGCTGCGATTTGCTGGGGGACCACTGGGACAGCTCAGGTATACGCACCTGACGGAACTAACCCCCTGGTGATTGGCGCGGTAAGGATGGTTATTGGCGGCTTGATCTTGCTAGTTTTCGCCTTACTTCGGGGGAGTTTTCAACGGGGCGAGAATTGGCCAGTATTGCTGACTTTACTCGCAGGATTGAGCATGGTTGGTTATAACTTGCTTTTTTTTTCCGGTGTGGCGCGTACCGGAGTTGCTGTAGGCACATTAGTGGGTATTGGGAGTACTCCAATCCTTGCTGGAATGTTGGGATATCTCGTTTTTCGTGATCGACCGAATAAATGGTGGGCGATCGCGACTATGTTGGCGGTAATCGGGTGCGGGTTGTTAATATCTGCAGGCAGTGCTTTACATGGAGATTTGCTTGGTATTCTCCTCGCCATAGGAGCTGGTTTCTCTTATGCCGTGTTTACAGTTGTGAGCAAAGGTTTGCTGGATGACCATAAACCAGAAGCGGTTATGGGATTGACGTTTATGATTGGGGCAGTTATTGTTCTACCCATATTATTCTGGGGTGATTTATCTTGGGTATCGAATCCAGCAGGAATTGCAGTGGCTCTCCACTTAGGGATAATTACGAATGCCTTTGCATACAGCTTGTTCGCGCGCGGGCTCAAGTTAGTGTCAGTTGCAACCGCTGCAACGTTAACTTTAGGAGAACCTCTCACCGCAGGACTTCTCTCTATCTTTCTTTTAGGAGAACAATTTACAGTTGGTGCAGTTGTGGGCATTCTACTGCTTTTCAGTGGATTGGTGTTAATAACGTTTGGACAGAATCGGTCCCACCAACCGCTGTTGGCGAAGTGAGTCAACAGTTTTGTCTTTCCAGTGGGGTTTATGGAAAAATGACGGGGTAACGACTCTTGTAGCTCCAATGCAATAAAAAACCCAAATAGGAATTTCCCTGATGCGTCGAGATCGTCTACACTCATCTCGCAAACCAATATGCCGGGATATTCATGGTTCGTTGACCGCCCTTCTGTCGGATGCTATAATCTCGCCAGGATTTTCTATCCATGCGCATTCTAGATACAAACCAAGAAAACATGCTCAACCGCGAACGCAATCTGCTCAGCGATTTGCGTGTAGCTCTGGTTAATTTTGGTGCATCTCAAGAGGACCAAATTACTCTGGCAAATTCAATTCACCAATTAGATGAGTTGTTCTTGCTTGTCGTTGTCGGCGAGTTTAACGCGGGCAAGAGTGCTTTCATCAATGCTTTGCTGGGGGAGGATGTTCTTAAAGAGGGTGTTACTCCTACGACAACACAGATTAATATTCTGCGTTATGGGTCTGAGTATGAACGCAACGTTGAGCAGGAAAACATGCATATTCTGACAGCCCCAATAGAGATTCTGACGGATATCAGCATCGTTGACACCCCTGGCACAAATGCCATAATTAGGCAGCACGAAGAGATAACCTCCCAATTTGTCCCTCGTTCCGATTTAGTGCTTTTTATTACCTCTGCAGACCGACCTTTCACAGAGTCAGAGCGGACCTTCATGCAGCAGATCCGCGATTGGGGGAAGAAGGTTATCGTTGTGCTCAACAAAATCGATCTATTTGAAGATACTGCTGATATTGAGCGCGTAATTACTTATATCAGAGATAATACACGCACATTGCTAGATATAACACCGGAAATATTCCCGGTCAGCTCCCGATTTGCTCAACGGGCGAAAAAAGGCGAGCCAACCTACTGGGAGAATAGCCATTTTGAACCACTCGAAATGTATATCCATGAGACTTTAGATGAGAGCGGACGTTTACAGTTGAAATTTCAAAATCCACTCGGAGTAGGGATTCATCTTGTTGATAAATACAGCGTTGAGATCAAAGATCGATTGGATCTACTACAAGACGATTTCACGACATTGGAAGATGTAGATAAACAGCTCACCGTATACAAAGAGGACATGTATCGCGATTTTGAATTCCGTATGGCAGATATCGAAAATGTATTATTTGATATGGAACGGCGGGGGACTGAATACTTCGATGATACACTCCGACTAGCAAAGGTATTCGACTTGCTCAATAAGTCGCGCATCGAAAAGGAATTTGAACAACGGGTTGTAGCCGATTCCCCACAAGAGATAGAACGGAAAGTAGGTGAACTTATCGATTGGTTGGTTGATTCTGACCTGAGGCAATGGCAGGCGGTTATGGAGCATCTTGCAGATCGCCGCCGGCAGCATAAAGAGCGTATTGTTGGCGATAGCGTTGGCACTTCATTTCACCATGACCGCCAGCACCTAATTGAAGCTGTCGGGCGTGAGACAAGTAAGGTCGTAGATAGCTATGACAAGACTGCTGAGGCGGAGAAGATTGCTAGTGATGCACAAGCCTCAGTAGCGGCGTTAGCAGCGGTTGAGGTTGGGGCAGTTGGTCTAGGCACGCTAGTTGCAATTCTCGCGACCACTGCTGCTGTGGATGTAACGGGTGTATTATTAGCCGGTGTCGTTGCAGCCTTGGGTCTATTCGTTATCCCGGCTCGAAGGCGCCAAGCGAAAACTGAAATGCGTGAAAAAATCGCTGGCATGCGTCTGCAATTAATGCAATCGTTGCGAAAGCAATTCACGAGTGAGATTGATCGCAGTTTGCAGCGAGTAAACGATGCAATTTCCCCATACACTCGGTTTGTTCGAGCAGAACGTAATAAACTTCAGGATGTTCGGGCTGAAATGGATGAGATCAGGATTGGGTTGAACCGCCTTCAGGTAGAAGTCGAAGATTTGTAAGGAGAGTCATTGATTTGATGGATGAGCCCGTTTCACCTCGTGTACGCGTGTTTATGCCAGCAGCTGCCGTCTTGGCACTAATTGGTTGGGGAGGATTATTTGCTCTTCTTTGGGCAACTAGACCGACAGTAGGACCACGTTGGTTATTTTATTTTCTGATGGTACTGGCGTTAACTGGTTTGCTGTTACCAGTCGTAGCGTTTCTTAATCTGCGATTTCCCAGCCAACCACCTGCGACGCGTGGGGTTGTTTTGCGCCAAGCGATCTGGGGGGGTGTCTATGGTGCGACGTTGGCATGGCTTCAAATTGCCCGGATATTGACTCCATCATTAGCGCTCTTGCTGGCATTGGGATTTGTGCTGATAGAATACTTACTCCGCTTTCGGGAGAAAAGCCAGTGGAGTCCATAGCATTACTTCTTGGTGGGTAAACTCCCTCAATTGCGACTGTATCATCGATAACGTATGTCAGATTTACGTTCCTTGCCCTCAGTTGATCATATCCTATCTTCAAATACCGCCCAAGAATGGGTAGATGAGTTTGGGCGACCTTTAACGATTGCTGCAATTAGGTATGTAATGGACGAAATCCGCAGCAAACATGTGAATGGTGATCCGATCCCAGGTATAGATATCATAGATCGACGCATTACAGACACATTGCTGTCATGGGCGGCACCATCCCTTGTCCCAACGATTAATGCGACCGGTGTGATCTTACATACGAATCTTGGCCGAGCCCTACTTAGTTCAGCAGCAATCCAAGCCGCACAGAAAGTCGCTGGAAGCTATTCGAACTTGGAGTATGACCTCGCCCGCGGCCGGAGAGGATCCCGATTAGTGCATGCCGAAAAAAGCCTCCAGCAGTTAACTGGGGCAGAAGCTGCTGTTGTTGTTAACAATAATGCCTCAGCGGTTATGTTGGCATTATCGGCTTTGGCACGCCGCCGGGGAGTAGTAATATCCCGTACACAGTTGGTCGAAATCGGAGGGGGCTTCAGAGTTCCGGAAGTAATGAAACAATCTGGAGCCCGGTTAATTGAAGTTGGTACTACCAATAGGGTCCATTTGCGAGATTATCAAGCAGCCCTGGAGGATAAACCAGCTGCATTTCTGCGGGCTCATCGCTCGAACTTCCAAATTGTTGGTTTCACCAGCGAACCCGATCTTGTTGAGATCGTTTCCATTGCGCATCAGGCAGACATTCCATTTATTGATGACCTTGGTTCAGGATCGTTGCTCGATACAGCGCAATTTGGTCTTGTTCACGAACCCACAGTGCAGGAATCACTTCATGCTGGAGTCGACTTGGTATGTTTTTCGGGTGATAAATTGCTCGGCGGACCGCAAGCCGGGATCATATTGGGGCGAGCTGATCTTGTTGATAAAATAAAAAAACACCCTCTTGCTAGAGCCGTGCGGTCTGACAAGCTGTGTCTAGCGTCTCTTTCAGCTACTCTTATGCATTATCTAAAGGACGAGGCTGTGAAGGAAATACCAATCTGGCGTATGATCTCAGTAAACACAAAGGAGCTTGAGCTCAGAATTCAGGATTGGAAAAATTCATTAGGTCATGGACAGGTAATCACAGGAGAGTCGACGATCGGTGGTGGCAGCCTACCTGGGGAAACCCTACCAACATTCTTGCTGGCATTATCCCCGCGCAGTCCAACACGATTCCTAGAAAGGTTAAGGAGTGGAAACCTGCCCGTAATCGGCCGTATCCAGGAGGACCAAGTTGTGTTTGACGCACGTACTGTTTTACCTTTCCAAGATCATGATTTACTCATTGCGATTCAACAAGCGTTCTTATGACGTTTGTTGTCTGACAATTCGTGTTGGGCCAACCAACCAAGGCGAATTGATTGTGGAGCATGCATGAAAACAGATCTCGATATGTTATTGGAAAGCCATGATTTAGAGGCGATCCTGCTTACGGGCCCAGCTGCACATAATCCCCCTATGTACTACCTTACCGGAGGTGGACACCTAACACACGCGGACTTGATCAAGAAACGTGGTGCAGAACCAGTGTTGTACCACAATCCCATGGAACGGGATGAAGCCGCCAAGACGGGTTTGCTGACAAAAAGTTTGGATGATTATGACTGGCTGAATATCATCAAACAGTGCAATGGCGATATGGGCAAGGCACAAGCATGGCGGTATAAGGCTATGCTTTCAGACCATGGCATCACTAGTGGAAAGGTAGCAGTTGCTGGGAAAGTGGATGCGGGACGTATTATTGGTGTTCTAGGACATCTTCAGGACACTCTCCCAGATGTCTCATTTGTAGGGCAGCTAGATGACTCCATAATATTGCAGGCTATGGCGACAAAAAGCATTGACGAAGTAGATCGTATCCGTCGTATGGGTGAGATTACCACCTCGGTTGTTGGTCAAGTAGCCGATTTCCTTACATCGCAGAATGTTATTGATGAAATCCTAGTCACTTCGAATGATGTGCCACTAACGATCGGTGATGTAAAACGACAAATCAACCTTTGGCTTGCAGAGCGGGGGGTTGAGAATCCCGAAGAAACTATATTCGCCATTGGACGGGATGCAGGTGTACCACACAGCGCAGGCACACCAACGGATGCAATTCGACTCGGTCAGACGATTGTCTTTGATATCTTCCCCTGCGAGTCCGGTGGCGGATATTTCTATGATTTCACCCGTACATGGTGCCTTGGATATGCTACTGATGAGGTTTTAGCGTTGTTCGAAGATGTTCTTGCTGTCTATCAGCATGTGATGGGAGTCCTGGAAGTGGGAGGCCAGTGCATCGAATACCAGCGCTTGACATGTGATTTGTTCGCTGGACAAGGGCATCCTACAATTCAGGGTGACTCAGCGACCCAGGATGGATATGTACACAGTATAGGGCATGGGGTGGGATTAAATGTCCATGAGCAACCTTGGTTTGGGCGGACTGCCACACCTGATGACCGTCTCGCTCCTGGAATGATTTTTACACTTGAACCGGGATTGTATTACCCTGAGAAGGGTATGGGTATCAGATTGGAAGATACCATTTGGGCTAGACCTGATGGACAAATGGAAGTGTTAGCAGATTATTCATTAGATTTGGTTTTACCCATGAGATGGAACGGATGCCTGAAATGATGGTTAATGAGAAACAACGAACCACTGGGACTCAAATCTCTCTACGCCCTCCGGCGCGCATACTGGGGATTGAGACATCTTGTGATGAAACGGCCGCATCCATTGTCGATAATGGCCGCATTATTCTCTCGAGTGTTGTTGCCTCCCAAGTTGATCTGCATGCCCAATATGGGGGTGTTTTTCCCGAAGTGGCATCCCGCCAACATGTTTTGAGTATCTATCCTGTGGTGGAGAAAGCGCTCCAACAAGCTCATCTCACAATAAACGATGTCGATGCCATTGCAGTTACGCGTGGACCCGGGTTGCCAGGTTCTCTAGTGGTGGGGATGAATTTTGCCAAAGGTTTGGCATTAGGCAGCAGTTTGCCAATAATTGGTATTAATCATATTGAAGGCCATTTGTATTCTCCCTGGCTATATCGTATAGATGAAGAACCCAAACCAGAACCAGAATTTCCATTGCTTGCATTGGTTGTGTCTGGAGGTCACAGCGAACTCATCCTCATGAAAGACCACTTAGCATACCAAAGACTTGGTGGAACCTTAGATGATGCTGCCGGTGAGGCATTTGACAAAGTTGCCCGGCTTTTAGGATTATCTTATCCGGGCGGACCCGCGATACAGGTAGCGGCTGAGGGTGGCAATCTACATCGTTATGAGTTCCCCCGCGCTTGGTTGGAAAATAGCTGGAATTTTTCATTTAGTGGTCTGAAAACAGCGGTTTTACGTATCGTTCGGCATTTGGAAGAGCATGAGCAATCGCTCCCTGTCGCAGACATTGCCGCTAGTTTTCAGGCAGCTGTTGTTGATGTGCTCGCAGGGAAAACTATGCTTGCAGCCGATGAATTCAAGCCTCACGAACTTCTGATCGCAGGAGGCGTGTCCGCTAACCGGGCATTGAGACGAGCAGTGCAGGAACAGGGTGAGTTTCCGGTGCATATACCTCCGATTTGGTTGTGTACGGATAACGCCGCAATGATCGCCGGAGCAGGTTACTATCGCTTTACAAATAACCAGCGCGATACACTTGATATGGATGTATTACCGAACTGGCCAGTTTCGGAACTCTAAACGCGAAGGGCACTACATCGATATCCATCTCGAGTCCCCCAGACTTATTCTTTGCAACAGAAAGTGTTATCACGATGGGGATTGATACCCAAAAAATATTGGAGAGTCGAAAAGCTGTCAACCTTGCCTTGTGGTTTGGACGGGTTGTTCCAGAAAGCTTCGGTTATGCCATAACAACTTACATCACCAGAATAATTGCTCGCCAAACACATTGGGCTGCTGTCCGCGCTGTACGTGCCAACCAGTGGGTTATCTCTCAGGGCAAACTCTCACCGGAACAGCTTGATCAGCGTGTGCAGGCCACATTCCGGTTCACGGGACATGCAATCTTCGAGCTTAATCACAATATCTACCGCCCAAAAGCAATCAGCCGCTTGATTGAATTCGATTCACGAGCGGAAGCGGTTATAAACCATAAACCTGAACCTGGTAGAGGCTCATTGGTTGTTTCTACCCATTTGGGTAACTTTGATTTTTGTGCCAGAGCAGCCGCCCTGCGCGGTCTTAAGGGGTTGGCAATTACACTCCCCGAAATTAATAATGGTGGTTACCAGCTGCAGTATGAAATGCGTAGAGAGATTGGTTTGGAAGTGTTGCCTGCTTCGAAGAATGTCTTACGGCAAGCGATCCAACGTTTACGAGCTGGTGAGATTGTCCTTACTGGAATCGACCGGCCCATCCAAAATGCAAAGTATAGGCCTCTCTTCTTTGGGCGTCCTGCAGACTTACCAATGCATCATATTTACCTGGCTTTGAAAGCAGCGGTACCAATATACGTTGCAGTGGCAGTACTTAAACCCGATAACCGTTACCATTTCCTGATTTCAGATCCGATCCATATGCTCCCTGACCCAGACCATAAAACTGAAATGGTGGCCAACGCTGAACGGGTGTTAAAGGTTGCCGAACGATTTATCCGGCAGTATCCAGAACAGTGGTCCATGTATTTCCCAGTTTGGCCAGAAGCGATGGGAGAAGTGTGCTAGGTCAACATATTGTATATTAGGGAGGTGGCTTTTGCAGAAGATTAAATCTCATGTTCGAATTAATGATATCCTTCTTGGCCCGCTTGAGCGTCCAGCCTTGCAGTGGTTGGCTGCCCGTATGCCCCAATGGATGACACCTGATATGCTGACAGCAATTGGCACCCTTGGGGCTTTTGTGATTTTCTCCGGATATGTCCTGAGCCATTCACACAGAGCATATCTTTGGTTAGCCAGCTTGGGTTTCTTAATCAATTGGTTCGGAGATAGTCTGGATGGCACGCTCGCTCGCTACCGTAAGACAGAGCGACCAAAATATGGTTACTTTGTTGACCATACTGTTGATTCATTCAACGAAATGATCATCATACTAGGATTAGGCTTGTCGCTTTATATGCGGTTTGAGATTGCGGCAATGATTTTGATCGGATATCTGCTGATGTCCATCTTCGTGTTTATAAGTACCAGTGTCACAGGTGAATTCCGCATCTCGTATGGCATGCTAGGACCAACCGAAGTGCGGGTCATCGCCATTGCACTCAATACACTGATATTCTTCTTCGGCAACCCAGTCTTCATCGTTGGAAATATTACTATATCAATAGTTGATTTTGCGGGAGCGATTGTAGCATTGGTATTGATAAGTATTTTTATTTTCTCAAGCTGGAAGGTAGCTGCAAAGCTTCACCGACTGGGTGAGTGATAGGTAATTATTGCGCCAAAAAATCTCCCGGTTAGATGATAATTATTACAGGATTAATCCATAGAAAGTTCTTCCATATGTGCAGATGGAGGCTGTTGTGAACATTGGTACGAATGTATCGGTAATGGTTGGCACCCGTAAAGGTGGTTTCATATTCTCTAGTGATCAGAATCGGGAAAATTGGATACCCAGCCCACTGCATTTTATGAGCTGGAAAGTTATGCATATGGTACTTGATCCCCGGGACCAACGTCTTTACGCTGCGGTTGTCCATGACGTCTATGGTGCTTCGATTCATTATTCTGATGATATGGGTAAGACTTGGATTCAATCAAAGAAATCCCCTCAATTTGAAGCCCCACCTGCATCTAGGCGCCCTTTGTCTTCGCCCGAAGAAGTGCGAGCGGCCATCGAAGGTGATGTAATACCTGATGCTACCCAGGAGAAAATTAACCAAATTTGGCATATCAAGCCAGGTCGTCAAAATGAGCCCGGCGTACTTTATGCGGGTGTTGAACCTGCCGCGTTGTTTAAATCTGCCGACCATGGAGCGACCTGGGAGCTTAATCCAGGCTTGTTCAATCATCCCCATCGTGCGGAGTGGTTTCCAGGCGCTGGTGGTTTGGGACTGCATACCATCTTACTAGATCCGCTCAACCTGGATAGGATCTATGTAGCGATTTCAACAGGTGGCTGCTACCGGACTGATGATGGCGGACAAACTTGGGCTCCCTATAACAAGAATGTCAGGGTAGATTTTTTACCTGAACGATATCCCGAATTTGGACAATGTGTTCATAAGATGGCAATGCACCCAGACCTCCCGAAGCGAATTTACCAGCAAAACCACTGCGGTGTGTACCGTAGCGAAGACTCCGCTGCCAACTGGATTGATATTGGTGAGGGAAAACTTCCAAGCAGATTTGGTTTCCCGATTGCTGTCCACCCACATGACCCCGATACAATCTTCGTTGTGCTGGAAGAGAGTGATGAGTATAGACTAAGCGTGGATGGGCAATTCGCAGTCTGGCGCAGTCAGGATGCAGGTGAAAGTTGGCAAAAATTGACTCGGGGACTCCCAGAGCGTTCATTTTTGGTGGTGTTCCGTGAGGCGATGGCTTTGGATTCACTTGCCGAGGTAGGTATATACATTGGGACCAGCACCGGTCAACTTTTCTACAGTCGGGATACCGGGGACACCTGGCAGCTTTTAGCCGATTTTTTACCCCCTATTCTTTCTGTCGAGACAGCTATATTCTGATTGGGTTGTTTCAAGAACTTGATCAACTTTTAGTAATTTGATCCACTCTGGTGGGGATAAGCTGAATGGCACCTCGACGATGGATACTGCCGCCGCGACTTGGCACTTCTTCCAATCTATTACTATTAATTTTCAAAACACCTGATACATAGGGCATATTCGCGCGATATACAGAACCGAGCTTATACTGGTTGTTGTTCATAGAGTGGAAGAAACAACGGAATCCTGATGAGTATAGAAGCTCTAAACGCGCGATTATGGCAAACATAAATTGCTCAACATTTTGGTGATGTAATAAAATGCCATTTGAGTACTGGAACATAGGCGATTCAGAGGCTATGGTATCTTAGTTGGGGCTTTTGGTTAAATGAGGTATAAACACGGCCTCTAAATTCTTCTGCGGGTAGGTGAACCCGAGGGGGATATTTTGCTATAGATCATTGGTAGAGCATCTTCGCGAAATGGCACAGCGAAACAATCAAAATCATTCAATTGATATATATGCTCATGATGCCTTTTGATTAAATCCCACATAGATTTACTCATGATGAAGGTGAACATACCCAGCTTGTATACCCGGTCTCTTGTGAACGATGAGACGACATTTAGTTGACCATGACAACAGACCTGGAGAAAAACTATCCAATCATCTTAGCTTCAATTTCCAAGAAGTATTACTGGAAAATCCCAATAGGTGTCTTTACACCAAATGGACTAATTGTTATATCTAAGATGTGATGATTATTTGGAGCGGTTAATCAGGGTACAATTCTCCACATGGAATTCAATAAGGAACCACGAAGTGCATATTTAGCAATTATTGGTGCTGGGCCAATTGGTCTGGAATTGGCTGTTAATCTAAAAAACAAGGACATAGATTACCTGCAATTTGACGCGAAACAAGTTGGATATACGATCTCCTGGTGGCCGCACGGTACTCATTTCTTCAGTACAACTGAACGTGTAGAGATTGCTGGTGTACCGATGCAGATGACTAGCCAACAACGCGCTACTGGAGAAGAATACCTTGCATATCTGCGTAGCATCGTTGAGCAGTTTAACTTACAAGTAAACACCTATGAGGAATTAGTTGATGTTAAACTCCGGTCACAGGAATTCTTGCTCACGACTCAAACCATGATGGGAGAACGCAAGTATCGGTGTCAGAAACTGGTTTATGCTTTCGGCGATATGCACCGCCCCAATCTATTGAACATTCCGGGGGAGAACCTCCCCCATGTAAACCACTATTTGATTGATCCTCATGATTATTTCCGCCGCCGGTTGCTCGTGGTCGGTGGTCGTAATTCTGCCGTTGAAAGTGCGTTGCGTTGCTGGCGGGTTGGTGCACAGGTAGCGATTAGCTATCGCCGGAACAGCTTCGATCGTAATATTGTAAAAGATTGGATCCTGCCGGATCTGCTCACACAGATTGAGCGAAGGAATATCGAATTCCTTCCTGAAACTACCCCAACCGAGATTAAACCCGGAATAACTATCCTCGAGGATTCGAACGGTAAAAGGTTCCAGCACGAGTCTGATTTCGTTTTGCTGCACACTGGTTTCGTACAGGATACATTACTTTTTGAGTTAGCAGGTGTAGAGATAAGCGGCGAGAATAATGTCCCCGATTACAATCCTGCGACAATGGAAACAAATGTTCCCGGGTTGTATGTCGCAGGTACTGCTGCTGCAGGCACTCAAAAGAGATATCAGTTGTTTATCGAAAATTGCCACGAGCATGTTGGTAAGATTGTTCAGCATTTAACCGGATCCTGGCCAGATGCTTTGGGAACAATAGCTGCCCGCAAATATTCACTGCAATTCGAAGAATTTCAAGATAACTAGGATGTGATGTTTATGCCACAGGTTATTAGTATCCACGAATATCAATTAAAAGATGGGGTCAGTGGAAAAGATTTTGAACACGCAGTCCACATAGCTAGGCATCGGGGACTATTTGACTTGCCTGGCATGGCGTCATGGATGTTCTTGCACGGCGTGCGTGGAAAACGCCAGAATATGTATGCTGCAGTTTGGGTGTACGATAACCTCCAAAGTTGGGAAGCTTTGTGGGGCGTACTCGATCAACCAATCCCCAAATCTGAATATCCAGAGTCATGGCAAATATGGGAGCAGGAAATCTTAACCCCGCTACTCGACTGCCCGCCAGACGAAATTGAATTCACCGCATACATAGAAGTGAAGAGTGAATCGATCTAAAAGCGCCAGGCAAAATTCCATCTCTACAGATAACGACTTCTGGAGCGGGTTTTGCCCATTGGCACCTTGATCAGTAAATTTTCGATTTTTCCAACATACTTCAAGAACATGCTTTCTGAAATTGGTGTTTTGATGAGAGATTACAATGGTAGAAAGGCGCAAGTTAAATAAACTCAGCAATTCGTGGCTCGATTGCTGAGTATTGAAAGCCCCAAGCCATCTGAGTGGACCTTGAGCCTTTCCAAATCTTTCCCCTGTTGTTGACAATAAAAGAACCAAATTGCTGGGGAGTTAAATCATTGAGGCGACATAATGTATTCAAAACCAACCATCTGGGCAGAAGTGGATCAAGAGGGTCGGCTGATCGTGCCGAGTGAAGTTGCATCAGGATATGGACTTAAACCTGGCGCACGGCTCCGGCTAGATCAAGAGGAAAACGATATTCGGTTGCACCGACCGGTTACCCACTTAGCGAAGATTTATCTTGAGCCGACCAACCAATGTAATTTAACCTGCCGTACATGCTTCCGAAACGATTGGCAGGTCAATCTGGGGCAAATGTCATCGAAGACTTTTGATCAATTAATTCGCGGATTGCGGACAATTAAGTCTCCACCGACGGTTTTCTTCGGAGGGATCGGCGAACCCTTATTTCATCCAGCTACGGTTGACATGATCGCAGAGACGAAGCGTTGTGGTGCCCGCGTAGAAATGATTACCAACGGCACATTGCTAAATGATGAGCGATCTCGTGATCTGATTGAAGCTGGTTTGGATTTGCTCTGGGTATCGATCGATGGTGCCCGTGCAGAGAGTTATGCAGATGTACGATTAGGGGCTGCTTTACCAGAGGTATTAGAAAACATCCTCCGTTTCCGCACCATGCGCCCGGGTGGGCATAAACCATATCCCGAAATTGGGATCTCCTTTGTGGCCATGCAGCGTAATATTTCAGATCTACCAGCAGTATTAGCTATTGGCAAGAGACTGAGAGCAAGCCGTTTTTTGGTTACGAATTTGCTACCTACAACTGAGGATCTTATCGCGGAGACGCTTTATGAGCATACTTTAACTGATGTAACCTATTTGCCCTCCCCGTGGCTTCGAAAGCTGTCGATACCAAAAATGGATATAAACGATCTGACGAGTTCTGCGTTTCTGGGTGCATTGCAAAGCAACTATAATGTCACTTTTTCTGGTTTCAACCTGGGTGGGCGGAACGACGTTTGCACCTTCATTGAAGGCGGATCTATGACGGTTGGTTGGAATGGGAATGTGAGCCCTTGCTCCCCACTACTATATACACATAAAGCATATCTGCACGGGAAACCACGTATTTCTTATCAGCATATTGTTGGGAATCTTGTTGAACAAGATTTGCTGTCGATCTGGAACGACCCCGATTACCAAGAATACCGGGATAAAGTCCAGCGCTTCGCTTTTGCGCCATGTACTTTTTGCGGAGGGTGTGATTTGTCAGTAGAGAATCAAACTGATTGCTTTGAGAACCCTGCCCCTGTATGCGGAGGATGCCTCTGGGCGCAAGGGGTTATACAATGCCCCTAATCTCACTCCTCTAGACAGAATACATACAATTGTCCTGGACCATGGACACCGACCGTAAGTGTCATCTCGATGTCAGCGGTCCGTGAAGGACCGCTGATCAAGACGGTTGAGGATGCCGCCTGAATTTCGTCCAGGGATAGTGCTTGTTCCAGATTCGGTAGGATATCCTTCTTGTTCAGGATGGCTAGGTGCATCTCAGGGAGCAGGGAAGCGGTCAATGGGCGCTCTTTCCCGCTCGTTAGTATTAGGCTGCCGGTTGCAGAAATCGCGGCATGGGCTGCGGTTAAGCCAGCTTTGATTTCCGGTTTTGGATCCTGTGATATCTTTATCCCTGCATTTTCCAATGCTGGTAGTAATGTCTCTGTGAATTGGTTTGCTCCCCAAGATTGGATAGTTTTAACATCTGCTTGATGCAAGCACTCAAGTACCTTCTGACTCAAATTTGATTGACTGCAGGAAATAAATTCTCCACCCAAGGCTTCCAACATAAGTTTGAATTCTGCTCTTAAGTCACTCTGATCCTTCTTGATCTGTTCAGGTGGACTGCTGCTGTTGATCGTCACCCTGGATTTGAGTATTTCAGTGGGCTGCCCAGGCTTCCGTTGTGTGCTTTTTTGCCAGCGCTGCTGAAAAGTCGTCGAAGCTGGACGCGGAAAATCTTTGCTGTAACCCCACCCGGTTGCGGCGGGCAGTTTCATCCAGCTACTACGCGGTGAGATGATCCGGCTGACCAATCCAGCAAGCCTCTGGGCAAAGTGGTAGCGTGATGGAGAAGTTGCAGCCCAAGTGAATAACCGTAAACCCGTTGTTAAGAACCGCGGTGGGTTCGACCTGTTCAGGGGTGGTTGGGTGGTATTGATCTCTCCTGCCCGTATCCGTAGTAGAAGCTTTGGTAGGTCAATGCCCACAGGGCAGGCATCCTTACATGCTCCACAAAGACTGGAAGCGCGTGCCAAATGGCTAAAATCATCATGTCCAAACAGACCGGGAGATATTACCGAGCCAATCGGCCCTGAGTAAGTACTGATCGACCCGTTTTTACTGATGTACGAATACCCCCCGATCTCCTGGAAAACTGGGCAAGCGTTCAAACAAGCTCCACAGCGGATGCAGTACAAAGCTTCAGACAAAAGCGATTCCCGCAGTGCGTGCCTTCCGTTATTGATCAGGATGATATGCCGCTCATTCGGACCATCGAAATCATCCGCTTGACGCGGCGCTCTAATTAAGTTGGTGTAGACCGTAATCTTTTGTCCCGTAGAAGCTCTTGGTAGCAGGGACAGCATCAACGCCAGTTCATCTAGGTTACGCACCATTCGTTCAATGCCCATCAGGGCAACATGGACCGGTGGCAGACTAGTAACCATGCGGCCATTGCCTTCGTTTGTGACGATGCAGAGCATACCTTGGTCCGCGATGCCAAAATTAACACCTGAGATCCCCATGTCAGCCCGGAGAAATACATCGCGCAAAGTCCTGCGGGCATAATTCGTGATTGTTGGGATATCTTCAGAGTATGGAACGTTCAATCGCTCGTGAAATGTCTGACCGACATCACTACGGCGGAGATGAACTGCGGGTGTAATGATATGCGCAGGAGGTTCGTTGCGCAGCTGTACAATATACTCGCCCAAATCAGTTTCTACAACCTGCAGGCCATCCGTTTCCAGAGCACGGTTTAGACCGATTTCCTCGCTAAGCATAGATTTCGATTTGGCAACCAGCTTAGCGTTCTGTTGTTTGGCGATATCTCGTACGATTGTAGTTGCTTGGTTGGCATCTTCAGCAGTGTGGACAATCAGACCGTTTTGCTGGGCATTTTCCACAAACTGAGCCAGGATCTGATCGAGGTCGGAGATGATCTCTGCCCGGATGCGATGCCCTCTTCGGCGTAATGTTTGCCAGGGTTCTGGTAGCGATGCATGCGCGATGATCCAAGCTTGCTGCCGGTTTCTAGCATTTAAGTCCAATGCAATCTGCAGCTGCTCATCGGCAATGGCACTACGGATCCGAGCGTGAAATTTATCGGGCATGGGTGGGTTCTAGTTAAATCAGGCTGATTTGGTCGGTTATTGCACGATTGGTTATGGGTCAGGACTAGACATCGACGCGCTGATCTAATATTTCGGCTATGTGATGGGCTCGGTGTATTTCACCTCGACGATTAAAGCCGCCATTGATGTTGGCTATGCAGCCCGCATCGCATGCAACAACGACCTGTGCATTGCTTGCTTTGATGTTATTGAGTTTCCTATCTAACATTGCCGCTGAAATCTCTGGATGTTCAACCGAAAATACCCCTCCAAATCCACAGCATTCATCTGACCCTTTGAGTTCAACGATTTCCGCCCCATGAACATATTGCAGCAATGTACGTGGTTGGTTATCCACCCCAATATCCCGTAGTAAATGGCAGGATGCATGGTAGCAGATGCGGCCGCGAAAGTATGCTCCAATATCTTTGCCTCCAAGCTGATCAACGAGGAATTCTGAAAACTCGAATGTCCGTTCCGCCACTGAGCGAGCAATAGGCAGCCATATATTGTCTTCTGCAAACAATTCCAGGTATCCATGGCGGATCATCGCCGCACACGAACCCGAAGGGACCACGATTGGTCCGCGGATCTGGTCAAAAATGTGCAGTGTATGCTCAGCCAATTTTTTGGATTCATCCCTTAATCCAGCATTAAATGCAGGCTGCCCGCAGCATGTCTGCCCTTTGGGAAGGTGTACACGAGCGCCAGCTCTCTCTAATACCGAGACCACCGCTTCCCCAATCTCGGGAAAAAGCGTATCAATCAAACAAGTAACGAATAGCTGTACGTCTGTACTCATGGAATAATGAATGCTGCCGATGTATACGTTATTGTATCCCTTGGCTTGGTCACTGACAAGCGTACAAAGTAAAGAGATATGATCTTATAGTTGCATAAGACTGGTTGTGACCCATCAAGTAAAGGCCAATATCAACAACGATGTGGTAATATTGTGGCTGATTTAATCTAAACTAAAATCTTATTAAGAAGACATGTAGATATGGAACCTTTTAAGACGAAAATCCCGAATAATTTCAACCTCCCGCGACGGATAAGCCGACTAGGAAAGCTGGCGTATAACATGTGGTGGACCTGGAATCCTGATTCTCAACGGTTGTTTTCGCGTATTGATAAGCAGCTTTGGGATAACGTAAACCAAAACCCGGTTTTGTTCCTGCGAGAGGTAGAACGGGCAAAACTGAATGCAGTAACCAATAATCGCTATTACCTGGAATTTTATGACCGCATCATGAGCTCGTTTGACGAGTACACGAATAATGATGCAACCTGGTTTAGCAAATCACACCCCGATCTATTAAACCGACCAATAGCATATTTTTCCATGGAGTATGGCATCCATGAGATTTTTCCAATTTACGCTGGTGGTTTGGGTGTCCTGTCTGGTGATCACGTCAAGGAAGCTAGCGATCTAGGGCTGCCGTTTTTTGCGGTTGGGCTGTTCTATTCTGAGGGTTATTTTAGCCAGCGTATTACGGAGGATGGTTGGCAAGAGGCTCAATACAAAACACATGAGCTGGAAGATCTACCGATTCGTGCGGTGCTTAATGAGCACGATGTGCCAGTCACGATTTCCGTTGAGCTTCCGGGCAGGGATGTGATCGCACGTATATGGGAAATGCGTGTCGGTCGAGTACCGCTCTACCTGTTAGATACCAACATCCCACAGAACACGCCCGTCGATCGTACCTTATCCGCACGACTATACAGCAGCGACCTGGATATTCGAATTTCACAAGAAATTTTACTAGGAATTGGTGGTTTGCGCGCATTACGAACGCTTGGGTACAACCCGCGCGTCTTCCACATGAATGAAGGGCACTCCGCTTTCTTGCTGCTCGAAAGAATCCGAGAAATGGTTGAAGCAGGACAATCTTTTGATACAGCTGCTGAGGTTGTGAGCAGATCGAATGTGTTTACCACCCACACACCGGTACCAGCTGGCAATGACGAATTTGCATTATGGCTGGTGGATAAATATTTCTCCCAGATGTGGCCTGAGCTGCAGCTGACCCGCGATCAATTCGTCGATCTAGCCCGCCATACTGTTGCTTGGGGAGATGCGTTCAGTATGCCAGTACTTGCTCTGCGTTTTTCTAGTGGGCGCAATGCAGTCTCTGAGCTGCACGGGCAAGTCGCCCGCAAAATGTGGCACTTCCTGTGGCAGTCGAAGCCGGTTGACGAAGTACCAATTACTCATGTCACTAACGGAATCCATACAGATACATGGATTGCACGTCGATTAGGACATCTCTTTGACCGATATTTTGGTGCCGATTGGCGTGGATCGATCGATAATCCGGATGTGTGGGAGCAAGTCATGAATATACCGGACGAGCAGTTATGGCTTGTCCGCCGCCATCTCAAACGGAAGTTTGTTGCATATATCAGTGAAAGATCCCGCAAGCAGTGGCTGCAGGGCGGTACTCATCCAGTACAGGTGCTTGCTGGAGGAGTGCTGCTAGACCCGTACGCCCTGACAATAGGATTTGCACGCCGGTTTGCTCCATATAAGCGCGCTAATTTGATCTTGAATGACTTAGACCGATTAACCAGTTTACTAAATCATCCTGGGAAGCCTTTGCAGGTCATCTTTGCTGGTAAGTCTCATCCTGACCACGAAGGTGGAAAACTGCTTATCCAGGAGGTGTACCGAGCAGTAAAGCGCTCTGAGAGCGGAGGGCGTTTGGTATTTTTAGATGATTATGACATGAGTTTAGCTCGCTATCTGGTTCAGGGGGTTGATGTTTGGTTGAATACGCCTCGGCGGCCAAATGAAGCTTCTGGGACATCCGGGCAAAAAGCAGCCCTTAATGGTGTGTTGAATTTCTCAATACTGGATGGCTGGTGGCGGGAAGGATTCAATGGATTGAATGGTTGGGCAATTGGCGATGACATCGATTATGCGTCAACTCAGGAACAGGATGAGGCCGATACGGATAGCCTTTATGACACATTAGAGAATGAGATCATCCCACTATATTATACAGAGCGGTCTTCAGATGGCTTGCCAGGTGATTGGATTCTGCGCATGAAAGAATCGATCCGGACGCTCGCGCCTCAATTCAGTATGCGCCGGATGGTTAAAGAATACGTCGAAGAATTGTATCTACCCGTGATGGAAGATTGACTCCTGGAAGCAGCTGTTTCGATGTTGGGGGTAGCCAAGAATCATCAAATCGTGGATATTTTCCGTATTAATTGAGAGCAATTGAGGTTATATAATGGAATTGGATATCACTTCACAAGCCCTTTTGGGGGCAGGTATGATTTTCCTGCTGCGTGTTGGGGATATGACCTTAGATACATTACGAGTGCTATTCGTAATGCGGGGCCGGAAGGCAATCGCTTGGTTCTTGGGTTTCTTCCAGGCAGTGATATTCGTCCTCGCGATTAGTTCAGTATTGAGTAATCTGGATAATATATTGAATATCATTGGTTATGCGGCCGGCTTTGCAACAGGGAATGTTGTCGGGATGTATATCGAAGGGAAATTGGCAGTAGGTCATATCCAGGTAAGCATCGTGAGCCCATACATGGGAGCGGCGGTTGCAGAAGCTCTGCGGAAAGATGGCTATGCGGTGACAGAAATCCCTGCTCGCGGAAAGGATGGTGCAGTATCGCTGCTGAGCTGCAGCGTCCGGCGCAGAAGACTTAAACAAATTCACAAACTTGTTAATGAGATTGATCCGGATGCTTTCATCACGGCAGAGGATGTATCCCCTGTGAGGCGTGGCTTCTGGCGAGCGTAATTGAGTCTCATGGATAAAGTACTATTATCAGCTTTGCTGATCTTCATGCTGCGAATCGTAGATGTTTCTCTATATATGATGCGATTCATGATGGTAATACGTGGTCGTAAAGTATATGCCTGGATTTTTGCATTTTGCCAATCGATTATCTATATATCTGTCATTGTTAATGTGATCACGAATATATCCGAACCCCTCATTATTTTAGGCTATGCGGCGGGTTTAGCAACCGGATTAGTTGTCGGAATGTGGATTGAAAACCGATTAGCGATCGGTTATACCCATCTGCGGATTGTAAGCTCAGGTCTTGGCGCCGACATAGCTGCTCAGCTACGTGATGAAGGGTATGGCGCTACTGAAATTGCAGGCCGGGGAAAGAGTGGAATGGTGTCCATCCTTAGTTTGAATGTCTACCGCAGTAAAGCCCAATCAGTTATCACGAAGGTTTCTACGATTGATCCGGATGCGTTTGTTACTGCAGAAAACGTACGGTCAGTTGATGGTGGATTTTGGGGGTCAAAATCTAGGAATGTTTAATATGATGGGGGTTAGTTACATAGTGATTCTTGCTGCAACCTTACTTTGAAAGTTTACATCACTGACAAAATGCTGTCGATAAGAATTCATTGAATAAAGATTTCCTGGCCAACCATATAGGATGAAAGTCATATGTCCGAAGTGATCTAAGGGTATTGTAGCTAGGCGGTAATTTGCTTAACATAATGGTACGGATAAGAGTTGGGCGGGAGTAATTGGAGGTTGCTGGTGAGATGCATTATCGATATGGTGGATCGTGATCCCTGGCGGTCGAAAGCCGTATCTCTCCCCTCAAATCTCACGAATCTATCAATCAACAGACTTATCGGATTAGATTTTTCCCTCTACTATAAGAACTTACCTGGTAGGGGCGCTTTTTTTGGTTTGGACGATATGGTTCTATGATCGCTTTACGAACTTGTCCTACCTTTTTTCTCCCGGTACAGAATATGTTAATCTAGGAGACTATCAATGGATGCCTTGTTTCTCGCTCGAATGCAATTTGCTTTGATAACGGTATATCACTTCTTTTTTGTACCGCTTACGCTGGGCTTATCTATCTTGGTGGCATTGATGGAGACGTTTTATGTCTATACTGGTCAGGATATTTACAAACGGATGACGAAATTTTGGGGCAAACTCTTCTTGATAAATTTTGCGGTGGGGGTCGTTACAGGTATTGTGCAGGAATTCCAGTTTGGGATGAACTGGTCGGAATACTCCAGATATGTCGGTGACGTATTTGGTGCACCGCTGGCAATAGAGGCCTTGCTGGCATTCTTTCTAGAATCCACCTTCATCGGGATCTGGATTTTTGGTTGGGACAAGCTTTCTAAGAGTATGCATGCTGTGATGATGTGGCTGGTAGCTATTGGGGCAAATATATCTGCCTTGTGGATCCTTATCGCGAACTCATGGATGCAGCAACCAGTTGGCTATATCATCGCAGGGGATCGGGCAGTCATGGTTGATTTCTTTGAAGTGATCTTCAATCCGAATATCTGGTACCAATTCCCGCATGTTTTCCTGTCGGGATTAGTAACGATGGGTTTCTTTGTGATGGGGATATGTGCGTACCATATGATACGTAAACAAGAAATGGAATTTTTCAAGAAATCATTCCAATTAGCGGCAATGTTTGCCGTTTTCGGTATCGTGGGGTTGGGTTTGAACGGTCATAGCCAAACTCAACATGTTGCCGAAGTTCAACCGATGAAAATTGCTGCTACAGAAGCGTTGTGGGAGACCGAAGACCCGGCTTCCTTCTCCTTATTTACCATCGGTTCCCTGGATGGCAGCAAGGAAGTTTTTTCTGTACGCATACCTGGAGTCCTAAGTCTTCTTTCCTTCAACAGCTTGCAAGGAGAAGTGCGTGGGATGAACGAACTGCAGGCTGAATTTGAGGCAAAGCACGGACCGGGAAACTATATTCCTCCAGCCTTTATTACCTATTGGTCATTCCGACTCATGGTCGGAGCTGGTCTATTGATGGTTCTGCTTGCGTTTTACGGACTCTTCCTCGCCACTACAGATTTATTTGAGCACCGCATAAAGGTCCTGAGGTTATTTATCTGGGCTATGGCCCTGCCCTATATCGCTAACTCTGCTGGCTGGCTACTTACCGAAGTCGGGCGCTTCCCCTGGGTCGTGTATGATCTGGTAACCCTAGCCGAAGGAGTCTCTAATATGGTTTCTGCCGGCATGGTCTGGTTATCCCTGATTGGATATACATTGATCTACAGCTTCTTAATTGTTGTTACGATTTATTTAATGCGGAAGTACGCTCAAGCTGGTCCTGTCTCTACGGATGCTGCTTCCCCACGAAGTGATGATATCCCATCGCTGGCAGGTGCCCAAGACTAATCTGTGCAAACCATTTGGCAATAGTGACCCAGTTGAAAATGATTTTGGAGATAAAAAATGGATCTTAACTCTATCTGGTTTATCTTGATAGCTGTGCTGTATATCGGCTTCTTTATTCTAGAAGGATTTGACTTCGGAGTTGGCATTTTGCTGCCATTTCTGGGCAAAGACGATACTGAGCGGCGGGTGATTATCAACACTATCGGACCACATTGGGATGCGAATGAAGTGTGGCTGTTAACCGCTGGTGGGGCAACCTTTGCCGCATTTCCTGATTGGTATGCCACGATGTTTAGTGGGTTTTACTTAGCATTATTGCTGTTGTTGCTGGCATTGATCCTGAGAGGAGTTGCTTTTGAATTTCGCAGCAAAGACGCCCGGCGTATTTGGCGAGTTCGGTGGGATTGGGCAATTTTTATCGGCAGCTTGCTGCCTGCCCTGCTCCTTGGGGTGGCATTTGCCAATCTTGTACGTGGCGTTCCAATCGATGCAGATATGAATTATGTCGGCAGCTTTTTCACCCTATTAAACCCCTATGCCATATTGGGGGGGATTGCATTGGTTTTGATGTGCACTTTTCATGGAGCGATTTTCTTAAGTATGAAGACCACTGGTGTCGTATTAGAGCGAGCTAAAAGAGCAGCGCGCCGATTTTGGTTGCCAGTCGTATTGGTACTGGTAGTTTTCATAATCGCCACATATTTGGTGACGGATGTATTAGCTCGCTTAGGTATTAACCCCGGCATTGTCCCTATCTCTGGCATGGTAGCGATGCTGCTGGCCGGCTATCTCATACGAAGGTCCCGCACTGGTTGGGCTTTCATGATGTCCTCGTTCACAATCCTAGCAGCTTTGGTTACAATGTTTATGATTCTCTATCCTAGGGTGATGATATCCAGCCTGAATTCACTGTGGAGTCTGACGATATATAATGCCTCTTCTTCCCCGTACACCCTCCAAGTTATGACGATCATTGCAGTGATTTTTGTTCCTGTCATGCTGATCTATCAGGGTTGGAGTTATTATATTTTCCGCAAACGGATTGAAGCGGATCCCCAGACATTGACCTATTAAAGGTAGGGATGTTTTCAGATCACCATCAAGTTCACGTACTTGTCTTTTTCTCGACGAACTGATTTTAGAATGAAAATTGAAAAACGTTTACTCCGCCTGGTAAAGGGATCCCAGGCGGTTTTTATCCTTACGATAACATTGGGGTTGACGAGTGGTTTACTGTTGATTTGGCAAGCCAGATTACTTAGCTCAATTGTAGCAGAGGTTTTTCTTCGAGGATCAGGTTTAGGTGTAATCTATCCATCAATAAAGATGTTAGCCATCCTAATTGTATTGCGCGGGATTGTCATTTGGGGGATGGATACATCGGCCCTTGAACTGGCTATCCAGGTCAAAACCGATCTACGGAAGCGCCTGGCTGACCACATCATGAATCTGGGACCCCACTACGCCAACCAGGAGCGGGCAGGCGAGCTAACGAATGTCACCATGCAGGGTGTTGAAGCTACAGACGCCTTTTTCAGACAATATCTCCCCCAGGTCTTGCTAGCAGCGCTGCTTCCGTTGAGCATCTTGGTAGTCATCTTCTCCATAGACAGATTCACTGCATTTGTGTTGTTATTAACGGCGCCCTTAATCCCCATTTTCATCACGCTAACTAGTAGTCTCACAAGAACTGCAACAAAACGGCAATGGGAAAAGCTGGGTCAATTCAGTGCCTATTTCCTGGATGTCTTGCAGGGAATAACCACTCTAAAAGTATTTGGCCGTAGCCTGGAGCAGGTTAACCGCATTGCCCGGGTGAGCGACAGCTATCGTCAAGCAACAATGAGTGTATTAAAGGTGACATTTTTGTCTGCATTGACGTTAGAGATGGTAGCAACGATCAGTACTGCCGTCGTAGCAGTAGAAATTGGTTTACGACTATTGTATGGACGGATGTTCTTTGTTGATGCGTTATTTGTCCTATTGCTAGCCCCTGAGTTCTATCTCCCGCTACGCAACCTAGGTGCACGATTTCATGCTGGAATGTCTGGAGTGGCGGCGGCTGAGCGGATTTATTCGATCCTGGATAATCCTTTACTGGCTGGAATTCCCCCAGTCGCGCTGACAACAGAAGAGTACTTGCTGTCTGATTTCAGCATCAAGTTTAGGCAGATTTCTTTCTCTTATGAAGAAGATCAACCAGCAGTCGATGACGTAGACATCGAAACACGTAGTAATACAACTTGTGCTTTGGTTGGAGCGAGTGGATCCGGGAAAAGCACGCTTATTAAACTGCTGTTTGGTTTCATTCAAGCAGACCACGGCGAGATCTGGGTAGGGAGTAAGAGATTATCAGACCTACCGTTAAGTAAATGGTGGGAATATATCTCCTGGGTGCCCCAACAACCGTTCATATTTAACGATTCCATTGACGCTAACATCAGAATCGCACGCCCCGATGCAAATCAGGAAGAGATCGTTGCAGCCGCCCGTCATGCGTACGCTCATGACTTTATTCAACAGCTTCCAGAAGGATATCAGACTGTTGTTGGAGAACGAGGGGCGCGCTTGAGTGCTGGTCAAATTCAAAGGATAATTTTAGCGCGTTCATTTCTTAAAGATGCCCCGCTAATAATTTTGGATGAACCAACTGCGCATCTTGACCAAGAATCTGAAGAATTCATTTATAAGGCCTATGAGCGGTTATTTAAAGAAAGGACGGTATGGGTTATTGCTCACCGTTTACCTACCGTCGTTGATGCTGATCAGATCTTGGTTGTCAAGGATGGGGGCATCATTGCAAGTGGAGACCATACAACTTTGATCCGCACCAGCAGTTATTACCAGCAGTTGGTTAGCTCCTATCACACCGTGGATATCCGGCGAGTGGTACCTGCTCTGGATTCAACTCAACACCATAATGGCGGCGAACAGCAGGTAGAACAACTATGGCCGGAGCTTGCGAATGCAAGCTATCCAGCTTCTGAAACGGCACATTGGAGGGATTTTCTTCGTCTAATCAAGTTGCTATCCCCCCATAAATGGAAGGTTGCCCTTTCAGTTGTCTTGGGTTATTTGACAATTTTCTGCGGTATCGGATTAATGAGTGCATCTGCATACATCATTTCGGCTGCCGCATTGCACCCTTCGATAGCAGCACTACAAGTGACAATTGTTGGAGTTCGTTTTTTCGGAATCAGTCGAGGGGTATTCCGTTACCTAGATCGGCTTGTTAGTCATGATGTCACAATGAGGATACTCGCTTTACTTCGTACCTATTTTTATCAGCGCCTTGAACCGCTTGCTCCCGCACGAATTTCCCAGTACCGCAGTGGTGATCTTCTGAATCGTGTTATAGCGGATATTGCTTTTTTGGAAAACATTTATGTTCGTGGGTTGGCACCTCCACTCGTAGCGATCAGCATAATCGCCACGATGGCGATATTCATGTTTGTATTTCATCCCTCACTATCGGTCATGATTGTGCTGTTCTTATTTGCGGGGGGATTTGGTGTACCGGTTATTGCCACACTAATAAATCGCAATTACGGAGCCGTTCTACTGCAGCTCCAATCCCAATTGAGTAGTGTAATCGTGGATGGTGTTCAAGGACTGGCTGATATCCTCATCCTAGGCCAAAAGGATAAATATCTTTCCAGACTATTTGAGTTAAACAATGGCTTGGGAGAGATTCAACGAAAAATTGGGAGGGTTGATGCGCTGCAAAACGCTTCAGTCACCCTATTAGCAAATATGGCAATGTGGTGTGTATTGATTGTTACAATCCCGTTGGTGTGGAACAATGAGATCGCAGGGGTTTACTTAGCGGTGATCATCCTTGCAGTGATTACCAGTTTTGAAGCGGTCATACCATTGCCTCAAGCCGCACAGAATCTAGAACGGGATCTATCTGCTGCAAGACGGTTGTACGAAATTACCGATCAAAAACCGGAGATTCATGATCCGATGGTCCCACTACCAGCTCCCGTTTCTGGGACCTGGCAAGCCAAAAAGTTGACTTTTTCCTATCCTTCCTATTCAATAACATCTGGATCCAGTGATGGGATACACAAACCTCTAGAATCAGATTTCTCCCTCCAGGGATTGGATTTTTCCCTCTTTCCAGGTATGCGTTTGGCTGTTGTTGGACCTAGTGGTGCTGGAAAATCCACTATTGCTAATCTGTTGCTACGTTTCTGGGAGTTCAAGCATGGAGAGCTATTGTATGATGATCAACAGCTTCGTGAATATAGTCAGGTAGATATCCGTGCAAAGCAATCCCTTGCCATGCAAAATGGATACATTTTCAATACATCCCTTCGCGAGAACTTGTTGATTTCATACCCGGATGCAAGTACTCAAGACTTGGATCGAGCGATTAGTTGCGTTCAGCTTGACAACTTTCTTCACAATTTACCAACGGGATATGATGCTGTTTTAGGAGAAGCTGGAGCAAAGATGAGTAGTGGTGAGCGGCAACGGTTAATGATTGCACGCGCTGTTCTTCGGAAAACACCATTAATGGTGCTGGATGAAGCCACCGCTCACTTGGATCCGATCATTGAGCGGAAAGTGTTAGGAGAAATAATATATAATTTGAGCGGGCGCGCACTTATGCTGATCACACACCGCTTGGTATTCATGGAAGAAATGGATGAGATCCTGGTGGTGGAGCAGGGGAGGATTAGCGAGCGAGGTAGCCATACTACTCTACTCAATGCCGGTGGGTATTACCGCCGTATGTGGGATTATCAAGGCGAATTGCTAACTGGAACGTTATAGCCTATCCTAAAGGAACAGCCCTAATCAAGGTGCGAATAACCTTTTATTTGTGTTTAGCGTTTGAAGTGGATATCAGTTTCAACATGCGGTCAGGATAATCTGTAAATATCCCATCAACCCCCCAGTTTATCAAGCGTTCCATATCTGTGATCTCATTTACTGTCCAGACATGTACATGCATGTTATGTTTGTGAGCGGCTTTGATAAACCCCGGGGATATTATCCGCATGTTTCCACTATACTCTGGTATTTGCAATGCGTTTGCTTTAGGTTGATAGATACTCCCGAGGAAGATCCGATTTAATGCATAAAACAACTTGACCTCTCTCGGACCGACCACTGTCGCGATCTCAGGACAGAGCGCCCTAAATCGGCGCAATTGAGAGTCGTGAAACGAGCCGACTAATACATTACCAAAGCGTTCATACTTAACCAACATCTGGCAGAATTGTGAAACAACCGACGGCATCCGTGGTTTGATATCAATGTTCAAACGTGTTGTTGGGAAGGCATCTAATACTTCTTGTAATGTTGGGATCGTAATACCTACGCCTCGATAAGGGAATGAGTAACCACCATCGTAGCTCCAACGGTAGCCTGCATCTAAAACTTTGATCTCAGCCAATGATAGATCTTGTATAGCACCATGCCCATTTGTGGTTACATCAACTGTAGGATCGTGCCTGATAACCAGATGCCCATCCCTTGTTACGTGGATGTCTAATTCTAGGATATTACAGCCTATATCTAAAGAGCGTTCAAACGCAAATATTGTGTTCGGTGGCCATAATCCTTGGCCGCCGCCGTGGGCCATAATTAATTTTCCTGAATGGTCTAAATAAGGGTGGGTATCGATAGGATGTGAGCAGCGTCTCAAGATCAGGTAACCGCTGTCAGTGAGCATAAGTATACTGGTTAGACCAAGACGGGTTTTTTGGCGCACGACGTATGTTGCTCCTTTCTCCAATCGTTATGCGAACCATGCACACAAATTATTGGAATCAAGAGATCACTTCCTGTGAGATTGATCAGTATATTAAGAAACACGACTGGCATGGATGTATTACCGAGTCGTGTTAAACTTAGTAGCTTAACTTACTAGCGTTTT
>JBFENN010000003.1:0-45357 GCA_041551115.1 Anaerolineales bacterium | reverse complement strand
GTTTAAAACCAAATATGAGCTGCCCTTTACCCTACTTGCAGATCAAGACCACGAAGTATGTGAACTTTATGGTGTGTGGGGCCGGAAAAAGTTTATGGGACGTGAGTATGACGGGGTGTTGCGTACAACTTATATCATCAGTGCGAAGAGTGAAATCGTGCGCGTATTTGAAAAAGTGAAACCCGCTGAACACAGCTCGGAGATTCTGCAAACTTTACAATCGCTAGGCTAGATTCATATTCCAGGATGACTTGTAGACTTATACCAAAAAGGGATATATTTAGTTGTTGAAGCCAGATTGCTATTTGTATTATCAATGATAGCGGGTGGCTTTCGATAGGCCCAAACAGATCCTGGGTGAGACAGATATCTCCAAAATCCATAATATATAACTCGGGTAGAATTAGATTGATGTAGTTTGTTGGCGACGATATGCAAAAGATAACCTGGCGACCAAAAACTCAGCATAGCATTATCTTAATCACATTAGGATTAATTGCTGCGAATGAAATCATCATCCATTTCGTAGTTCCCATTGGCGCGGCTGGTCTTTGGGCTTCGATGGGCAGCTTTTTTCTTGCTTTCTTAGGTTTGCTGACTTATGCTATTGTCGGCCGAGAGCACACCTATCGAGCTAAGCATGCAGCATTATTGACGCGTATCAGAACACTAGAGGATGAGTTGACTGCTGCTCAAATAATGCAGCAGGTTGTGTTTGAAATTTCACAGCTTTTTGCTTCCGCTCAAGCCGAGGGCGAAGTTGTCGAACTGATCTTGAAGCTTTCAATAGACATCCTTGGTGCACGCGGTGCGTCTTTCGTTCCGTTGGATGACCGAGCCCAGCCTCTGACAGCGACAACTCGCGGAGAGATGCCGCTGCCTGCCGCTGACGCCTGGTTAGAATACCTGGCATCGCCAAAAATGCGAGCCCGATGCTCCGATTGTCAGTCCGTAGAGTCATTATCCAAAAGCTGCCCGCTGCTCATTGGAACATTTAGCGAACACACCAACATATACTGCGTCCGCTTGCAGCGCGGTGAACAAGAGTATGGACTTTTAAACCTATACTTGCCTGAAGCTGGTGATTTGAGTAAGGATTCAAAGGAATTTTTAAAGAAAATTACTGATGAAACCGCAGTTGCATTAGAAGCGATCCGTTTGCGGAATAGAGAATTGAATACTCTGCGCCAAATGAATGCGATCCGGGCGAAGACGGATCCAAAGAGCGTGCTTTCTGAGTTTTTAGAAAACCTACACGAAAGCCTGGAATTGGATTATTCCCTGATTATTAAACAGATATCGCCCAGCGGACCACCAGAGATTTGGGTTTCGAACGGTATGTTTCCAGAGAATGTGAATGGCTTTATTCAAGGCTTATTTCCCACCGTAATGACTTCGGATGATGTTGTCATTCTTAAAAACTATGATCAAGATGAAAACATAAAATCAGGCGGTTATACCATTATCGGCGTGCCAATGATTTCCCCCGACGAGTCAATCCAAGGAGTGCTGATTGTTGGCAAGAATCGAAACCTCGACCTAACCAAACGTCAGCGCAGCTTGATTAGATCGTTAGCCAGTCAGGCTGCCTTGGTGCTCAATAATATGGAAATGCTTACCGAATTGGAGTATCGCACGGTGATGGATGAACGGAAACGTCTTTCACGTGAAATCCATGATGGCTTAGCACAAACCTTGGGATTCTTGAAACTCAAGATCGCACAGATGAAAACCTTCTTGGAGTTTGGTGAATATGACCAGTTGGAGATGACCGTCCCTATCTGTTACGAGACTGTATCAAATGCCTACCTGGATGCACGACAAGCGATTGATGGCTTGCGTGTACCAAGCGAGGATCCCGGAATTAAGATCTGGTTGGAAAAGATGGCCGCAGATTTTGTCGAAAATACCGGATTAGAGATTGACATAACCATTGAGGGGGATGATCTGGAACTATCACCTGAAGTAAATGCTCAACTTATGCGTGTGGTTCAGGAAGCATTGAATAATATCCGCAAGCATTCCAAGGCTAACCTAATTCATATATCATGTGGCAAGTACCACGGCGATTTGATCCTTGAAATACGAGATAATGGGATTGGGTTCGATACTTCCGATATCCAAGTGCCAACTACACATGGTTTACGGAGTATGCGTGAGAGGGCTGAATTGATAGGCGGAGAATTCCAGGTCATCGGCAAACATAATGATGGGACCATTGTCCGAGTTCGTATGCCGTTGAATATGAGAGAGAGTGTCTCATGAGTAAAATCAGGTTAGTTGTTGTTGATGACCATGCCTTATTTCGTTCGGGATTGGTTAGTTTGTTGAATGGCATGCCTGAATTTGATTTAGTTGGTGAAGCAGGAAACGGTCGTGAAGCATTATCTGTAATTGCAGAAAAAAAACCCGATGTTGTGCTGTTGGATGTAAACATGCCGATCATGGACGGTGTTGAGACGGTAAAAATCCTTAAAAAAACCGCTTCATGCCAAATCTTGATGCTGACGGTCTCAAAAAATGACGAAGATCTTTTTGGTGCCATCAAAGCTGGAGCGGATGGATATCTTTTGAAGAATGCAACGCCAGATGAATTATCTTCTGCAATCAGAAAAGTAAATGAAGGATTGGCAGTGCTCTCGCCAGATGTGACAAAAAGGGTCTTGCAGGCGGTGGACGTCGACCGTTCGAAGTCCCAAGATTTCGGCCTCAGCAGCCGGGAGAAGGATGTGCTAGATTGTCTTGCCAATGGGATGACGACAGCTCAGATATCTGATGCATTATTCATCTCTGAGAATACAGTCAAAACGCATGTGAGGCATATTTTGGAAAAAATGGAAGCTGCAAATCGAGCTGAAGCAGTTAGTAAAGCTACGCAGATGGGGTTAATTCAACGAGAACTCTAAGAAAAACCAAGTCTAGAAAATAAATCTGCGGAGGGGTGATTGCTAAATCACCCCTCCGTGTTATTTAATATCCTCCTTATTTTCAGGCTGGAAGGATGACACGCCGGGAGCAATTTGGTAAATTTGCTATTGGAGAAACTCTCATAATACAGGTCTGAATTAGAAAAATACGGTGGATAGAATGAGGAAACCCATGCGCGTGCTAATTGCCTCAAACCATGCTCTTTTTGGTGAGGGATTACGCAGTTTGCTGCAAGAGCGTAAAGGCGGCGATGTTGAAGTCATTGGCGTCGTCTCCAGCGTAGATGAAGCTGTTCCATATTTGGAAAGGCAGAATCCAGATCTAATTCTTGTCGATCATGACGATGAATTACTAAACCGCAAGGAGATCTTAGCGCGTTTTTTAGAAGCTGGGAAACAGCTACGTGTAGTAGTACTCTCGCTGCATGATGGTGGGCAAGAAGCGCTAGTATATGACCGTCGAACCATGTCCGGTTCCCAGGTTGATGATTGGTTAAAAAAGTGGCAGGGTGACAGCAACCAAGAAAATCAAATCGAGAAAATACCAGGAAAGCCTGATAGCGACTCTACTAGGAGAAGTGGTATGAAGCATTTTGTTATTGTGGGTATATTGGTAGTTTTTGTTACTGCCTTGTTGGTCTTCGGATTGGGTCAGGTAAGACTACTTCCTGATGCAGCTAGCGCGCAAGCGGCACCAATTGACCGCATGTTTAGAATGGAATTTATGGTGATCGCATTCTTGTTTGCGCTGATTATCGTTTTTATGCTCTACAGCATTGTCGTATTCCGCCGCAAGAAGGGCGATTATTCCGACGCCAAGCATGTCGAAGGGAACACACGACTAGAGGTCATATGGACCGTTATCCCACTAGCTGTTGTTATCTATTTTGCCTACGTAGGTAGCATCGCTTTAGCAGATACACAAAAAATTCAAGAGGCGATGGAAGTTAATGTGATTGGGCAGCAGTGGTCTTGGCGCTTCGAATACCCCGAATACGGCATAACTACTACCGAGTTGCGTTTGCCTGTTGATGAGCAGGCACTGCTCCATCTATCTTCGGTCGATGTCATTCACTCATTCTGGGTACCAGAATTCAGAGTTAAGCAAGATGTTTTACCCGGCGAGGATCTGGTTAGAGATTTACGGGTGACGCCCACGCAAGTCGGTGACTTCACCTTACGTTGTGCCGAGTTATGTGGGTTACAGCATACTTATATGACTGCTCCAGTCATCGTCATGGAGAAAACCGCATTTGAAGATTGGTTGATCTCTCAAGCTGGAGACGAGGCCGATCCTGTCGCACGCGGCCAGAATTTGTATGTTACTTATGGCTGCCAAGCTTGCCATTCTATTGATGGCAGCGAGGGAGTAGGTCCTACCTGGACTGGATTATATGGTAGTGAGCGGGTATTTGATGATGGCAGCACAACAGTCGCCGACTATGAATATTTATTTGAATCAATCCGCAACCCCGGAGCGAACATCGTCCAAGGATTTGGCAATATCATGCCAGTCAATGTTGCTGCCGAATTGACGGATCAGCAGATTGATGACGTGATCAGTTTCATCGAGAGTTTGCAGTAAGCGCGGAAGGATAGAAATGATGAGCGGAGAAAATATGAACGAAGAAAATAAAGTCAGCTTCTTCACTTTGAGTATGGTACGTGGTCTTATCGGATTGGTGATTGGTCTCTTGCTAGGTATGGGACTGGTAACCGGTGTGCGCCTATTGATGGGGCTCGAAGCATGGTTTGCCGAAGCCGCCTGGGTTGTCGGGGCTATTTTTGGATCGTTCGGTTTCCTGTTTGGGGCAGGCACACTCTCAGATTGGCTGAAATGGATGAATGGTGTTGAAACAACAAACCATCCCCACGCGCCAGAATTGTCAGGCTGGCGAAAGCTGCTTAACATATCATTCGATCACAAGGTCATTGGGCTCCAGTACGGTATCACATCCTTGATACTGTTCACCCTGGCTGGCATCTTCGCGTTGACATTTCGCACTGAATTGGCGGCATCGGAACTGCAGTTCATGACCCAGGATGCTGAGATTTTGGGAATGAGCGGTTTGAATTTCTATAACACCATCATGAGTTTGCACGGCATCGTCATGATTGGTGCAATCCTGCTTGGTGTGGCGGCACTATCGAACTATCTTGTCCCGCTGATGATTGGTGCCAATGACATGGCATTTCCCCGATTGAATGCTTTTGCATACTGGCTGAATATTCCTGCTGGAATCTGGCTGGTCAGCACACTCTTCTTAGGTGGTTTTGACACCGGTTGGACTGGTTATCCTCCACTCAGCGCTCAAGCACCTTTAGGGATGCAGATGTTCTTCCTGGGGGTAATTATCATCGGGTTATCTTCCGTTTTTGGATCGTTGAATATCATTGTAACGGTTGTAACAATGCGTGCTCCTGGGATGAGCTATTTCCGGATGCCGATTTTCGTCTGGACTGCATTGGCAACAGCTGTGATCAGCCTGACGGCTACCCAATTAATTGGTCTATCTTTTGAGATGGTCATGTTGGAGCGGTTGTTTGGGATGGGCTTTTTCAAACCCGAGTTGGGTGGAAATCCGATCTTGTTTCAGCACCTTTTCTGGTTTTACTCCCACCCCGCTGTATATGTATTCATCCTGACCGGCTTGGGAGTAATCAGTGAACTGCTGCCAGTGTTCTCCCGGAAACCGTTGTTTGGATATAAGTGGGTGGCGGTTTCTTCATTTGGGATCGCGATTGTCGGGTTCCTCGTTTGGGCTCACCATATGTTTACTTCTGGTATGGCACCCTATTTGCGAGTGCCTTTCATGTACAGCACGCTGCTTGTTGCCGTACCGACTGGCATAAAGTTTTTCAGCTGGATTGGCACTTTATGGGAAGGGAAATTGTCTTTTGAGACACCCATGTTGTTTGTGCTGGGTGCAATCTCGATATTCCTATTGGGTGGATTAAGCGGCCCCCCAAACGGGGTTGTGGCAACCGATCTTCATGTCCAGGATACATATTGGATCGTAGGGCATTTCCACGCGACAATGTTTGGGGGATTTGTCTTTCCGTTTTTTGCGGCAATTTACTATTGGTTCCCAAAGGTGACTGGGCGAATGTATAGTGAAAGGCTTGGGAAGCTGCATTTCTTTGTGATGCTTCCGGCTTTCTATCTGCAATCATTGAGTCAGATGCAGGTTGGTCTGTTGGGAATGAGGCGCCGGATTGCCGATTATGATCCAGCTTTGGGGATTGAAATTCAACACTTGATGATAACGATCGCTGGATTTGCAATTGCGTTTTCAGTATTAGTTGCTTTATATAACTTCTACTCGAGCGCTAAGCGCGGAGAGATAGCCCGAACCAACCCGTGGCGTTCGCGTTCACCTGAGTGGCAAACACCTAATCCGGCACCTGCGATCAATTACGATGAACCTTTCGAAGTTGTGGGAGACCCGTATGATTATGGTCTGGAAGGATCAGTCTATATCGATATGCACCCGGATCATGACAAAGCGACTCCGAGTGCCGAAGCGATCCCAGCGACCGCGGACTAACATAATAAAGGCATGAATTTCGGTCTATGTGCCCTTAGAAGCACCATTTTTTATCATGATTTAACACAGCAGGAAGAGGATTTAGGCAGGAGATTACTGAAATGGCAGAAAAAAAAGAATCAACCTCAAACAGCGAAGAGCAATTGGTGGAAAACAGAAATGAAGCCTACCGAATTGGTATCGTTGTATTGGTATTGTTAGGGGTTTTTACAATCGGAGAATATTGGTTGGGCTCGATCGCCATCGGCTGGTGGGCACCATTAGTCGCTATCGCAGTGTTAAAGGCCGCATTGGTACTAAGGGATTACATGCACATTGGCCGTCTGTTTGCTGGAGAAGAGGAGGCGCATTAATGGCTACACATTCGACTACGATCCAAGACTACAAACATAAGACCTCCACCAACCGGCTTGGGCTGTGGCTGTTCTTGTTATCAGAGGTTTTCATTTTCGGAGGATTGCTAGTTAGCCGTTTCTATTTGCTGGGAACTGATTTCCGACCGGAATTAAATCAGCTCTTGGGTTTGGCGGTGACCAGCATCTTGTTAATCAGCAGCTTCTTTATGAACCGAGCTGAGACTGCTATGGCATATGATGATAAGAAGAATTTCAATATCAGCATCCTGATCACAATCGTATTAGGGATTATCTTTCTGGTTGGGGTTGTTGGTGTTGAATGGCGTATCGCGCCCTTCGGACCGAGCGATAGCGTCGCGGCTTCGTTATTCTATATTATGACTGGGTTCCACGCCTTCCATGTGTTTTCCGGTGTAATCTTCCTGATCATCGTTTACCGAAACAGTCGTAAAGGTTTGTACAATTCTGAAAGGCATTGGCCAGTTGAAGCTGTGGCTGTATATTGGCATTTTGTTGATGTTGTGTGGATATTTTTCTATCCAGCGCTTTACTTAATCGGTACGCCAATTTAATAACCGATAAAGATCGGTTAGCAAATCAAGTGACTGTTGGAGATGGTAAATCAACGCTAACTCTGGACACGTGATGTTATGAAATCAAGGATGTTGTACCTCGGGGTGGGGATATTAATCGGACTTGGATTGTTGCTTGTTGGTTGGCAAATATCGAACCAGCCATATGAATTCAAAGGTTCCCATATAGAACCTCCAATACCTGCAGCAGATTTTGAACTTACGGACCACCATGGGGAAACTTTTCGATTGAGTGAGCAGGCTGGTGATGTGGTGTTGATTTTCTTTGGGTATACAAACTGCCCGGATGTTTGCCCGATTACGCTCTCTGAGTACAAGAAGATAATTGAGAGCTTAGGTGATCAGGCGGATCAAGTCCGCTTCGCGTTCATAACTGTGGATCCTGAGCGGGATGATGTCGCTCGATTAAACACATATTTGGGATTCTATCATCCGTCCATATTGGGTTTGACCGGTGAGGTCGCAGCTCTAGAGATGGTTTACCAGGATTATGGTGTTTACCGGGCTAAGCAAGAGTTAGGCAGTGCATCAGGGTATCTTGTTGATCACACTGCAAGAACTTATCTCATAGATAAAGCAGGCAATTGGCGTTTGACGTACCCTTTTGAGATGGATTGGGAAGATATGCTTGCGGATATCGAGAATTTGGTCGGGGAGGGGTAGTTAAATGAAGCCCGAGTACCGACCGTATGTGCTTCGATTGGTCGTCATATTCTTGATCTCGTTGGGAATGATGGTTATTATCACCGAGGGTGCGTTTTTACTCCAGCGGGATGAGACCGGTCGAGCGCCCAAGACGATTCAACTTGTGATCCCCGAAGGGGCCTCGCAAAGTGTAGAAGCAGGTGAGGATGTAATCTCATTACCTGCAGATTCGGTTTTTGTCTTAGGTGATGTGCTGGAAGTCATTAACCAAGATACAGTCAACCACCAGCTTGGGCCGATTTGGGTACCACCCGGTGCCGCAGGCAGCTTGGTGCTTGATGAAGCTAACGAATATTCTTACACCTGTTCCTTCGTGCCCAGTCAATATTTGGGGTTTGATGTCCGCCAACCGACGACATGGACTACCCGTCTAGTCGGTTTAGGTATTTCGGTCCCGACGACAACCGCTTTTCTATTTTTATATTCTTTCTTGGTTTTTCCAGTGAAGAAAGATGATCCACTTAAATGGATGGAACAATCTGCATGACACACGCAATCGATAGCTCTAAAGATATTGAACAGCGCAATCATGCTCTCAGAATGGGCAGCAGTACTGTGCTGGCGATGATTACCCGACGGTGGATCTTTGCTACTTTCATTGTCATAATCGCGATGGCTGTTATGGTCCGGTTAGGAATCTGGCAGCTCGATCGTCTTGAACAACGCCGTTCGTTCAATGCTCGTGTATCTGCTCAGCTTGCACAGCCCACCCTGATCCTGGATCAATCCACAATGGATCTTGATCTCGGCGATATGGAATATCGCTCTGTTGTAGTCCGTGGGGAATATGACTTCTCGCACGAGGTTGCTCTTCGCAACCAAGCCAGGGGCAATCGGATAGGTGTGAATTTACTTACTCCCCTAAAAATATCTGGCACAGATACGTATATTTTGGTCAACCGGGGTTGGGTTCCAATAGAAAATTTTCAATACGAGGATTGGTCAACTTATGCCGAAACTGGTCTGGTGGAAGCAAGAGGCATGCTGCGGGCGTCACAAGATAAACCTGACTATGGGCGGCGGACTGACCCTATTCCTCTACCTGGTGAAGAGCCACTGCGAGTATGGAATTTTGCCAATACAGCACAGATTGCCAAGCAGGTACCTTTTGAACTGCAGCCAATTGCATATGTGCAGCAAGCACCTGATGAGGCCTGGAAAGATTTGCCTTACCGGGCTTTACCCCAACTGGAACTCACAGAAGGCCCTCATTTTGGATACGCACTGCAGTGGTTTACGTTTGCGATTATCTTAGGAATTGGTTATCCGATCTTGATATATCACCGCATGAACAAATCCAATTAGATGCTCTTGTCTAAATCATAATTTCATTATTAGCTTGCGAGTACGAAAATGATACCCACCGATAACCGTAGAAAAGCATCACTAGTTCGCTTCTTATTATTGGCTGCTGCGCTCTCAGTCATTGCTGTGATCGTGCTGGGCGGGATGCTGCGCAGTTCCACTTCCGGAGCGGGGTGCCCAGATTGGCCGACGTGTTATGGAACTTTTTCTCCGCCAACCGATCAATCTGGGTTCATTGACTATCTCCACCGGCTAACAACGCTAATCTCCGCTGTCCTGACATTGGTTGCGGTGGTTTTTACTTTACGGTGGGCGCGTGGGATACGTTTACTCCAGCTGCCTGTGATTGCAGCGGCCGTTATGATCATTGTCCAAATTGGCATTGGGGCGATTATGGCCAACCAGCAAAGTTTGTGGCTCCCAACATTTCATCTAGGATTATCCATGCTTGCGTTAGCTGCATTCGTTATCGCAGCTGTCTTCGGTTTTTCCCGCTATGACCAAATCAAGCACTCAAGTAATGAGCAGGAAATAGGTTTTACCATGAATTCAGCTTACGCCAGGCAGGTGGTTGCTGTTATAACGGCATATGCACTGCTAACCATCAGTGGGGCAGTAATTGCTGCTACAGATGCTGGCGGAGCATGCCCATCTTGGCCATTGTGCAGTTTTTCAAGCGACCAACCGGCATTCTTGGTTGTCCTAAACATAGTGCATCGCAGTTTGGTGTTGATCACATTTGGTTTGCTGCTGTCCACGATGTTGAAGGCCTGGAAAACATATCGGATGCAGGCGACTGTACTTGTCCCGGTGACAGTTGCAGTAGTATTGATCTTCAGCCAGGCGCTTCTAGGCAGCAAAATGATAGTCGAGACCTCCGCAAGCCTTTATATGCTTCATAGCGTTACATCCATTGCGGTCTGGGGAGCCCTCGTCGTTCTTCTTGCTTTTGTTGGATTAACCAAGCACGAGACAAAAACTGTCCATATTCATTCGGAAGAGCCGCGCAGGCTGTCAGGGATGGCGAAAGACTTGTTGCTACTTACAAAACCAATCGTGGTTGTACTGCTCCTTGTGACAACTTACGCTGGGATGGTAATCGGAGCTGAGGCTTGGCCTGGTGCAGGGTTAACGTTTTGGACGCTCGTCGGTGGTTTTATGGCAGCCGGCGGTTCAGGTGCAATAAATCAATATATTGATCGCCGTGATGATCTCAAGATGCAACGCACCCAAAAAAGGCCAATCCCCTCAGGAAGGCTAACCCCTGCAGAAGGGCTTGCTTTCGGTGTTGCCATTTCTCTAGCCTCATTCTTCATCATGGTGGCATTTGTCAATTTATTGGCTGCGTTATTAACGCTCGCAGGTATTTTCTATTATGTCTTTTTATACAGTATTCTCTTAAAGAAGACTACAGTTCAGAACATCGTCATTGGGGGAGGTGCCGGCGCAATCCCTCCACTGGTTGGTTGGGCAGCGGCAACCGGCAGCCTCAATATCCCTTCATTATTCTTGTTCGCAGTGATCTTTATGTGGACCCCACCTCATTTTTGGGCGTTAGCCCTCGTGCGACGGAAAGATTATGCCCGAGCCGGTGTCCCGATGTTACCAGTCATCAAGGGGGAGAGGGAAACTCGCCGGCAGATACTTGTATATACTGTCGAATTGGTGATCTTGACATTAGTCCTACCACTGTTTGGGTTGGGAAGCAATATTTATTTTGTTGGCGCAATCGTCTTAGGCGGTTGGTTAGTTTTAACCGCTTGGCAAGTCTGGAAGCAGGCTGGCAACAAAGTAGCTTGGAAGATGTACCGGTATTCAAGCATGTACCTGGCATTTTTGATGGCTGTACTGATGGTAGACGCCGTGTTCTAATCATCAGATAGATGACAGTACCTTCCTGCCCTGGAAATATCCGAGGCGGTTTGTTTTGGGGGTAAAATTGAGCATGATCCTGAACCCGAAATGTGTTTATATTTATGCCACTTTTCTCGGATGCAATCTTGTTGTTGCATCAATTAGCTGAGTCCTAGGCGGTTTTTATGGCTAAAGATATTTGTGTACTTATCGTCGAAGATGATATCTACTCCCGAAATATGATGGCAATGATGCTGACCCGTGATTGGCGGACGCGCGTTATTAGTGAACTGTATGGTCGGGATGACATCATTGATATTTTGGATAAACCAATCAAACAGGTTGATGTGATATTAATCGGGGTGGAATCCCCGGATGATCATGCATGGCCTTTTCAAATCTTGGATAAACTGGCTTCTATCGATTCGCCACCGGTGGTCCTTTACGCTGGAACTACAGTGAATCACAATCTATCATATTACAGCACTCATGATTTGTTCGGTGGATATGTCTTAAAGAGTGAAGTTTTGTATTCTATGGCTACGGCGGTAGCACTATCATCCAGAGGTTTCCGGGTGATAACACCTGGTGTGCAAAATTGGTTGGGGAGAGGTGCTGTCGGAAGGGATATCAAAGTGCTTGATGGCTGTGGCAAAGTTGCCAATTTCTCCCGGAGAGAGAGTGAAATTGTACACTTGGGTATCATTTTCAACCTGTCCCAGCGTGATATCGCTGACGAACTGGTGATCGGCACGGATTGGATATCAGAAGCGATGGGGAACATCTATGAAAAACTAGGCATTCATGAAATCCTTTCTGGGCAAGTACCGCTTAACCATTACTTTGAAGATGAATTAGTCTTAGCTCGCTGTGAAACTATTCTTGAGCGGGCTCACTCAAATTCGCGCACAGGAAAACTCCGCAAAGCCCCATGGATGTCGACGTTGGCGTTCCATCTGCTCACTACACCATTTATTGAAGATTATTACTAGCCCTCCGTTAATTTAGTTCATTGGGAATAAAGCATGTAGACGGAACGCTTTACGGTTCGTCAAGGGGGTTTTAGCCGGACAGCGAATGATTTTTCCATACTTGAAACACCTTTATAGGTTTAGGATAGATACGATTACCCGTATTATATGGGTAAGAAAATCCTGTTACCCAAAATTCAACGTGTAAAATAAATAATATCAGTTTCGGATCACAGTCATTACTATTTACGCACTCCGATGATAACAGCTTGGAAAGGATATTATTCGGACAAGTAGAGATGAAACCGGAGTACTTGTTGAAATATTTTCAGCTGTTGGGTGTTACCCAAAAAGATGCACGAGAGGAAATTTCACGCAGAAGGGCATAGCGGTTAACTGCAATGGTATTAAAGAACCTCTTTCGTAGAAAAGCCCGCACCTTACTAACGATCGTAGGGATCAGTGTCGGGGTTGCGGCAATAGTAGCCCTGGGGACATTGTCCGATGGATTGTATTCGGGGTATTCATCCATGTTGGCTGGTACTAAAGCGGATTTGATCATCAGTCAGCCCGATTCCTACGATATCAGTATGTCCTCGGTTGACGAGGGAATCGGTGCTGAATTGGCGCCGATGCCGGAGGTTGACGAAATCGAGGGGATGCTCCAGGGTTGGGCGCAAGCTGAAGACGAACCATTTTTCTTTGTCTTCGGCCATCCGGAGGATAGTTTTATCTTGGAGCGTTTTCAAGTGATTGAAGGTGCTGGGTTCGAAGGTCGTGAAGCGAGAACTGCACGTGGGAAACCTGTAATGCTGGGTACAGCCGCGGCAGAAGCATTTAACAAGCAGTCGGGGGACAGCATCCAGATATCTGGCAGCACTTTCCGGATTATTGGGCTATATCAAACTGGTGATGTCTTTGAAGATGCTGGGGCAGTGCTGCGTCTGGAGGATGCCCAAACCCTGATCGGAAAACCGCGGCTTGTGAGTGTATTTTATATCAAACTGAAAGAATCGGCTGATCAAGATCGTTTGATTACCCGGATAGAGCGCCGCTGGACGGATCTCTCCGTCAGCGGAATCGCAGAGTTTTCCGAAAACCAGATGATGGCCGATATGTTGCAGGCTTTTGTTTGGGTTATTGGTGGATTAGCAATCATTATTGGGGGAATAGGGATGATGAACGCACAGCTTATGTCAGTAAATGAACGTACAAGGGAGATTGGTGTTTTGCGCGCAGTTGGGTGGTCTCGCAATCGAATCTTGCGGATGATATTAAGCGAAACTATGCTCGTGTCACTTTTGGGCGGCGTGTTTGGAATCATCCTTGGCTGGTTGCTGCTGAGCGGACTTTCCAGTGAGGTCTTGGCGATGGGTCTAGTAAGTACGGATATACCAAACACGATCCTGCTCCAAGCCCTCATTGTTGTCGCTCTGCTCGGATTAGTTGGCGGGCTCTATCCAGCCTGGCGCGCCTCCCGGCTTACGCCAGTGGAAGCACTTCAGTATGAGGGCGGAAGCCGAGGTAAAGCCCGCCGGCTGCCATTCGGCGGGATGGCCATTCAAAATTTGTGGCAGCGGTCATCGCGTACATTCTTAACTTTATCGGTGATCGGGATCACTGTGGGTGCAATTATAGCCTTGGAAGTTGTCATAAGCGGGATGGCAGACTCAATTGGAGGCTGGGCATTCGATTCTGAAATCATGCTCCGCCAGGCTAATGTTTCCGACACTGGCTTAAGCGCGATTGATGAGAGGGTCGGAGAAAAATTAGCTGCCCTTCCAGAAGTGGAAAGCACAACAGGGCTCGTTTTTACTGCAGTTATGCTGCCGGAATCTAACAGCTTCTTCATCCTCCAAGGGATGCCACCGAATAGTTACGGAATCAACCGGTTAACGATTGTAGAGGGTAAACCTTTGAAATCTAATCGCCAGATCATTGTTGGACGCATGATGGCTGATTCACTGGCAAAAGGAATTGGCGATACGATAGATCTCAGTGGAACCCGCTTCAAAATTGTCGGCATTTATGAATCTCAGGTGGGATGGGATGAGATGGGAGGCGTTGTCACTTTACGCGACGGTCAGAACATGGCTGGCATGCCTAGAAAAGTGACGATGTACTCAGTGAAATTACATAATCCCTCAAAGGCAAAGAACCTGGTTGAATACATAAATGCTAGTTATCCAGAAGTGCTGGCTTCATTGAGTGGGGAGTTTGCTGAACAGATGCCCGATATGGAATCTTCTGGAGCAATGATTGATGGGATTTCTTTTCTGGCGATTTTGATCGGTGGTGTGGGGGTTTTGAATACGATGTTGATGTCAGTCTACGAACGAACACGAGAGATCGGAGTGCTGCGTTCATTAGGGTGGCGACGAAGGTCAATCCTTGGTTTGATCTTGCGAGAAGCTCTTTGGTTGGGATTTCTGGGAGGGCTGGCAGGGTTAATTATTGCGGTGCTCTTAGCCTATTTGATCACGGTTGCCCCCATGATTGGGGGGATGCTCACCCCCATTTGGGATCTAAATGTTATTGCTCGGGCGTTATTTATCGCTCTATTATTGGGTGTTTTGGGTGGTTTGTACCCGGCTTACCGAGCAACTCGTCTGCAGCCGGTAGAGGCACTGCGTTATGAATAGTTTAATTGTCAGTGAGTTGAACCGTGTGATAACACGTAATATCCACGGATATGGAGGTAACACTATGAAGAGAAGAAGATTTTTTAATTATGTTGGGTTGGTCTTCACCATATTCCTGATTTTTCTGACAGGGTGTGATGCTTTGCAGACTGCTCCTCCACCTACCGCCGAGCCTCAGGTTCTAGAGGATTACACCCCGATCGTATCGGCAACAGGTGTTGTTGTTCCGGTGAGGAAATCCACACTCAGCATGTCAACCTCCGGCATTATTAGCAACCTGGCTGTAGCAGAAAATGATCAGGTTTCTGCTGGCGATCTATTGGTACAGCTTAAGGGTGCAGAGTATTTGAATGCTGCCATCGCGTCCGCTGAATTTGAACTAGCCTCCGCCCAATTCGATCTGGAACAGCTGTATAAGGATACTGATCTTCTGGCCGCTGAGTCATACCAAGCGGTCGTCCGTGGTCGGCAGGAAGTCAAGGATGCTGCCCGTTATTTGAATAACCTCGGTGAGCCACCCTCCCAAGGCGATATCGATCAAGCGAAGGCCAATATGCTGCTTGCCAAAATTGCTCTTGACAAAGCCCAAGATGATTTTGAGCCTTATGGAAAGAAAAAGGAAGACAATAAGATTCGCGCAGCCCTCTTCAGCAAGTTAGCTGATGCCGAGAAGCTTTATGAGAATGCTGTACGCCGGGTGAATAACCTTGGCGGTGCGGCTAGCGAGCTAGACATCGAAGAAGCTGAAGCGGACTTGGCGTTGGCAGAACTGCAGCTGCAGCTAGCTGAACGGGATTACGAGATCTATAAGGCTGGACCAGACCCCGACGATGTCCGCATTACTCAAGAGCGGATTATTAATGCTGAAGCACAGTTAACCGCTGCAAAAGCGGCTCAAGAGGACCTCATCCTAAGTGCCCCTTTTGATGGTACGGTCAGCAATATGTATGTCAATCAAAATGAATGGATCTCAGCCGGAACACCAGTCCTGCAGTTAGCAGATTTAGATCGTTTGCAGATTGAGACAACCGATCTGAGTGAGATCGATGTGGCGCGTATCGAAGTTGGCAGTCCTGCGATAGTGACGTTTGATGCCATTCCTGACGTTGAGGTTATCGGTAGTATCGTCCGTATTGCACCGAAATCGGATGAAGGAGCTGGAGTGAATTATAAAGTGGTGATCGAATCAGAAGATATTCCTGAGAAAATCCTTTGGGGCATGACGGCATTTGTAGATATTGAGGTTGAGTAGCCACTATGTGATTTGTGGGGTGTCAATAGGCTACCAGATGATCTTGGTAAGTGGAGCGATGAATATGGCTGAACAATTAATCGATTGGATTGTTGAAACCCAGGGTTTAACTAGGATCTATGGAGATGGGGAGCAGATCCGCGCCCTGGATGGTGTGGATATTCAGATTGCACGGGGTGAACTTGTCACAGTCATGGGACCAAGCGGAAGCGGCAAAAGTACGCTGTTGAACATGGTGGGCGCTCTAGATAAACCAACTTCCGGCATTGTGATGGTCCATGGACAAGATTTGGCGAAAATTCGTGACAAAGATCGCTTTCGTGCCAAGACTGTCGGTTTCATGTTTCAATTACATAATCTCTTACCGACCTTGACCGCCCGTGAGAATGTAGAAGTGCCTATGATTGGTTATTCCGGTGCACGGGAACGGCGACATCGAGCTCAGGAGTTGTTAGAACTCGTAGGTTTGCCGGACCGGATGAGGCATCTCCCTAACCAGCTCTCAGGTGGTCAAAGGCAGCGGGTGGCTGTTGCCCGAGCGTTAGCAAATAATCCGCCCATCATCCTAGCTGATGAGCCGACTGGTAGCTTAGATAGTGTGGCTGGTAGGGACCTGCTAAAACTTCTACGGGAATTGAATGAATCACAAGGAACAACTTTCTTGATTGTGACACATGACCCTGAAGTTGCCCGGCAAACTAAACGGGTGCTGGTCATGGCGGACGGAAAAATTGCCCGCGAAGACATTATCGGTTCACCTTTGGAAGAAGATTTAAAAATGTGGCGCTATTCGGGTTTGGGGCGCCGAATCGTCAATGGTGAACAGAAGGCTCTGGAACAAATGGGTATATCGAGCGGTCAGGAAGAAGCACTACGCCAGATTTTACAGGTGAGCAATTCAGTATAAATGGATGTTATCGGATTGATTCAGCCAGTAATTTCAATAACCGTTCCGGATCCTCGACGATACCATTCCCCGATTCCAATAACTGGATCCATCCAGCGATATAGCCACTTGGCGTATTGGCTGGGGGCGTTGATACAGCCATGGCTCATCCGCCGCCCAAAATTATCATGCCAGTAAGTGCCATGCACACCGTAGCCATCGCTGTGGAAAAAACCTACCCACGGCACACCTAACAGCTCATATGCCTCGATGTCATCTGATAAATTCCCTTCCCCCATGTGCTTAGAGGGCATTTTGGTGCTTATACGGAATCGGCCGATGGGAGTTTCCGTGGGGATCCCATTGGCAGGTGGTTCGGTAAGGCGCATCCCACTCGAAATTGGAATCTGAAAAATCGTTCGGCTGCCTTCTGACGCGATCAGTTTCTGTTCAGGTATGGAGACCTGAATCCGTTTTTCTTCTGCGGGAACATGCCTAGAGAGGGGCGACAGCTCTCTATCTGGTAACGGGCGCACATGAACACCAGGGACAATGTGGTGAACATGCATTCGCTCATCTGTTAGCCGATACCAAGTCCTCCGATCGCGGCCTTTTAATACATCTGTGATCCAATGAACAGAACCGAAATACAAACGGTAAAGCGGTTTCCATTCCTTACCTACCAGGCGGTATGAGCGTGTGAATGGTACGCTGATTTCCCCTAACTGTCCTTCAGTCCTAACTTCTTTGAGCGGCGGGATATTTAATTTGGCCCGTTCTACCCGTTGGATATACCCGCTGTGGATATAGCCCTTTGAAATCTGATACCAACGCGGATTGTATCCAGGCCCATTTGGGCTGATGATCGTATCGTACAGCGCGATCAGCTCATCTCTCAGGAGAATTCCGTTGCGCTTGGACTTAAATGATGGTTCCTGGTAGTAATAGATGATAGTAGTAGAGACACGTCCTTGCCCAATTGGAGGGGGCAGTTCAATATCGATGGGGATATTTATCTTGAAAGGTTGGAATAGGAATGAACAAGCGGAAAGAAGGCTGGTTTGTAAGAAACTACGCCGGGAGAGCTGAGTGGATGTATTTTTATCCATCTCCGCAAAATTAAGTGATGATCACCTGTGTGCCGCGGCCGCGCCGCTCCCAGTCGAAATCACTCTCAATTGGCGTTTCATATACTGGGTTACACCAGCGAAAGAGCCATTTGGCATCCTCGTTGCGCATATTGATACATCCATGACTCATCTGGACGCCAAAATTGTTATGCCAATACGTGCCATGGAAGGCATATCCCCCGGGATTCTTGAAAAAGCTTGTCCATGGTACACCGGGTAAGGAGAACGAATCTCCATTATTGGCATCAGGATTACCGCTTACGCTGCCCATGTGTTTGTTAGGCATCTTTGAGAAAATGCGGAAAGTCCCAGCAGGGGTTGCAGTTGGGAAATCGTTTGGTGATCGGAGTGGACTGGGAATACCGGAAGAGATTCTTGCTTCGTGAACTACCTGGTCATATTCGTAGGCGGAGAAAGTTTGTCGACCGATTGATACTTCGATATGCTTTTCGTGTTCAGGTACATCGGGGGAGATGGGACTTATTTCTTCGTCTTGAATCGGACGCAAATGTGCAGTTGGTACGTAGTACTTCAGATTGGCATCTATCTCCGACGTGAGTTGGTACCACGGCTTGCCATCATACCCTTCTTCGATTCCGGTAATCCAATGGGTGGTCGAATAATACAGACGTGACCCTTTCCAGGGCTGCCAACCCTCCCAGTATGAATGCTGATAGGCTATGGAATAGGGGACAGTCACTTCAGATAGTTGACCGGCTTCTGGAATCAAAGAAAGGGGTTTGTTATGCTGGACTTTTACTTTTTGCATATACCGGCTGTGCAGATAGCCACCCCAAACCCGATACCAGAACGGATTGTGGGCTGGACCTGCAGAGGATTCGATTTCTTCGTAGATATGGACAATCTGGTCGCGATAGCGTTTGCCTATGATTTCACTATCATCTCGCGGTTTGGCATATAGGTCGATTTCCGCAATTGTGACCCGAGCAATCTCGCCATAATCTTGCTCTAACGGACGAGGAAATACAGGTCCAAAGGCGACACTTCCGAGGGCTAATCCGCTTATTTTCAAGAAATCCCTGCGTGTAATCTTGCGCTGCATACGGCGAATTATACCTGAGGCCAGTATTAATGAGATTAAGAGCGGCTAATATATGCCAAAAAGGATAAACATCCTGGTATTTAGTTGATCAGAGGTACATTATTATGAAGCACCTATTGAATTTATATGGGTAGTATGGTATATTGAAGTCGCGAGCGTCCGGGTGCCCCCCTCACCCGGGCGTTCGCAATTTATGAGACAAGCTTGATGATCTTCTCGAACCACATGTGATTGTTTTTCTTATAAAGCAAATCTGCTATGGCTGGACTTGGTCTTTTGCAAGGCGAGGAAGCTGGAGAGGATTGCTGGATTTACAATTCAGCTTAAGGCGCAACGGCTGTGGAAGCAATACTGAATAATTATCAGCAGGAAGAAACAATACGGGCAGGTATATATTCTATCTCACCCTGCTCTGCTAGAAGGTCATCGTAACACAAAACCGCTCGTTCAGAGAAATGAGCAAGCGGTTCTGAGTCGGGGCGCTGGGATTTGAACCCAGGGCCTCTTGCACCCCATGCAAGCGCGCTAGCCGGACTGCGCCACGCCCCGTAATAAGGCACACATTATAGCGCGATACCCATCTTCTGACAACCCACGCTGAGCTTCCTTGAAAATATAAACCTATTGGCAAGTATAATTCGAACAATGATTCAAGGGAAACACCTATGATGCGCTATGCGTGTAAAGCGTACCTGCTGTTCCTGGTGATGATACTTGTCAGTTGCAGCCCAACAAACCGGTACAAGTCTCAAACAACATTTACAATAACCCCAACGACAATAGCGCGAGGTAAAGGGTCTGTTGATTTGCCGAAAACTAATCAACAAACGCGGCAATCAGCTATCCAATTATCAACGGAGAGCGTAACCAAATCCACTGCAACCATGGCTCCTGGTGTGGGTTTAGCGCCGCCGTCTATACAAGCTGATCGAAAGCCAGTTGATGAGTTTGAGATTTGTTCGCCTTTGGCGGATATACCTATTGACGAATTGGCGGATATTGTTTCAGCGCCATATGAGCCGCCACCACCCGGCAAAGAAGACCGCCACCATGGAGTGGACTTCTCGTTTTACAGGCGTGGTGATATCGCATCGATACTGGGTATGGGTGTCCAAACCGTGATGGCGTCCAAAGTTGTGATGGTGTTGGCCGATTCGTTCCCCTACGGCAACGCAATCATGCTGGAGACGGCTTGGACGGCTTTACCACAATATGTCCAGGACGGCTTGGGTATTGAATATGGAGAAGCCTTGTATATTCTATATGCCCATCTCTCTGACCCACCATCGGTAGCTCTCATGGAAAGCTTACCCGCGTGTGATATTGTTGGCTTCGTTGGCAAAAGTGGCAATGCAGGTGTCCCGCACCTGCACATGGAAACACGCATTGGCCCTTCTGGAGAAGTCTTTGAAGGGATGAGCTACTACAGCACCCAGACAACACCCGAAGAGCGGAGCAACTACACCCGCTGGCGGACTGGTGGCGAGTTCACACATTTCGATCCATTCCATTTATATGAATTACACGCATCGAGTCTTTCTCCCCAAGGACCGTGATGATGGGCCGCAAACTGAATCAGGCACTTTTAGCCCAGTGGGGCGTTGTGAGTGACTTGGTTCAAGCATTTCGAAATAAAGCTCCCAAACAGGTATAGCAGATACATTTATAGCTCTCTGTAGTTAACTTGACAGTGAGGTAGAATTTTGCTATGCTCTAACTACCGAACGGTCGGTAGGGAAGCATGATGAATCGGAATGATATCTTGACAGCAGCTGCCCAAGTATTTAGCCAGAAAGGGTTCCACGCCGCTTCTATGCAGGATATTGCCCAGACGGTGAATTTACAGAAAGCCAGTCTATATCACCACATTGATAGCAAACAAGAAATCTTACTTGCATTGTTGGACCAGGCGTTGGATATGCTGATTGAGCACATTTACCCGGTTATCAATCAGCCCATCCCGATTACGAGCAAGCTGCGTCAAGTCATGTATGTTTACTTAACTGATATGTTGGAAAACCGTGAACTTGCTTCAGTTTTACTGCTCGAATACCGCTCCCTGCGGGATGAATATCGTTCTCGGCATATCTTTCGGCGAGATCGTTTTGAACAATTATGGCGGGATTTAATCCAAGAAGGGATTGACGCTGGCGTTTTCAATAGCACTGACCCCGCAGTAGCTTCACGCGCGTTATTGGGAGTTATGAACTGGACAATCACTTGGTATCACCCTGAAGGAGTACTCACACCCAACCAGATCGCTGATCAATATGCTAACCTATTCCTCAGCGGATTACTGCAGAGGCAAACAAATGAGGATTAGTTCTATCAGCACGCTGGAAGTCAAGCGTTTTGAAACAGGGAGTGGTGCCCAGGTTTTTCAGATTCCGCTACACGAGTTCCCGATATTGGAGGGGTACGCCTACATCGCCCTAATAGACGATTACGAAGGCTCACCTTACCGGGTGCTGATTGATACGGGTTCAGGTTTTGGTAATTCAAACATGCACCTCCACGAAGGCCTAAAGCAAGTAGGCCTCCAGTATGGCTCCCCCTTGGATTTCCATGACCTGACCCATATTTTGATCACCCATGGGCACATCGACCACATTGGTGGATTGCACTACATCCGCGAACGCTCAGATGCCTTACTCGGTATCCATGAATTAGATGTACACAACTTGAATAACTACGAGGAGCAGATTGAGATAGCAACACATAGATTAGCAAGATATATTGCTGAAACTGGTGTTCCAGACCAGCTTCAGGCAGAGTGTCTCGAGTTTTTCCGGCTTCACAAGATGCTTTTCCATTCTATAGAAGTGGATTTCACGTTCGAAGAAGCAGGAATGCAGGTGGGACCTTTTTATATCCTCCATGTCCCGGGTCACAGCCCAGGTCATGTTGTCTTGCGGTTGGATGATATTCTTTTCAGCGGGGATCACATTCTCAGTGAACTCAGTCCACATCAATCACCTGAGAGATTGGCTTCTTTCACCGGGTTGAGGCATTACTTGGAGTCGCTGGATAAGGTTCTCGATTGGGCTGGGCAAATCAAGCTAACCTTAGGAGGTCACAAAAAACCAATCACAAATTTAATACAACGAATTGAAGAAATTCGCTGGCTGCATGAAGAGCGCCTCGAAGCTGTCAAAGATCTATGTGGTTCTCCGAATACTATCGCAGATATCTGCGATAAACTGTTTGTAGACGTGGAAGGCTACAATAATCTTCTTGCGCTAGAGGAGGCTGGAGCCTATGTAGAGTTCTTATACCAACATGGCGAACTGAGAATGATCAATCATGAAGAATTGGTTCGCAGCGATACTCCGATTCACATGCGCTATTGCCGGTTCTAAGGTGAGCGCGGCTGTTTGTGAATAGAATCCTATGGAAGAGTTGCACGAACGAGTTTGAAGGAGATAGGCAATGTATTCATTTGAACCTTCGGAAGAACAGAAAATGTTGGTGGATGCCATTCAACGTTTCTCAACAAATGACCTGCGCCCTCAGGCACATGATGCTGACGAAGAGAACCAAATACCGTCTAAGCTAGTTGAGAAAGGTTGGGAACTGGGTTATCTGCAAGCTTCTACGCCAGAGGAGTATGGTGGCTTTGGTGAGCGCTCGGCTGTTTGCGGTGTTCTGGCTGCCGAAGAACTTGCTTGGGGAGACCTGGCGGGGAGTTTGGCAGTGATGCTGCCAGGTTTATTTGCTGTTCCGATCTTGATTGCCGGTAGTCAAGATCAGAAGCAAATGTACCTGGAGAAAGTGGTCGAAGCTGAATGGCTGCCATATACTGCGGCTTTGATTGAACCTGAATATAATTTTGATCCCAATGAACTAAAGACAACCGCAAAAAAAAATGGTAACGGTTACCTGCTCGATGGAGAGAAATGCTTTGTGCCGTACGCAGATGGTGCAGCTGGGATGATTGTGTATGCCAGCTTGGATGGCGTAACCCAAGGCTTTATCCTGCCACCTGCTGCTGAGGGAGTGGAAATCGTCGAACGTGAGAAGCTGATGGGGATTAATGGCCTGCCCCTGTATAAGGTTAAATTTAGCCAGGCTTCTATCCCGCAAGGAAATCGGCTCGGAGGTGAAGTCGGTCACGATTTCTCCACTATCTTGGCTTCCATGCAGGTGGCACTAGCAGGGATGGCAGTGGGGCTTTCACGTGCAGCTTTAGAGTATGCCCGTGATTATGCCAAGGAGCGGGATGTATTTGGTGTGAAGGTTGCGCAGAAGCAAACGATTGCTTTTATGATAGCAGAGATGGCAACAGAGATCGAAGCGATTCGGCTGCTCACATGGGAAGCTGCCTGGATGTTGGACAGTGAAAAACCTGAAGCGAACACGCACACCTACCTGGCGCTCACAGGCGCAATCGATATGGCTATGATGGTCACAGATCGCGCCGTCCAAATTCTTGGTGGTCATGGTTATATCCGCGAGCACCCGGTTGAGCTGTGGATGCGTAATGGACGTGGAATTGCGATGTTGAACGGTTTGGCAATCGTATAACGATTCTAGGTTTCTGTACAGAATGGTTGTTCACAGATACTGTTATGGAAGTAGAGGAGAAAAGTGATGATTGAATTTGAGGCTCCCAAACCAATTGCTCAGCAGGAGGTTGCGTTAAAAACTGTTGCTGAGAATATGATGCGGCCGGTATCACGATATTTTGATGAAAACGAGCATGAGATTCCATGGGATTACATCAATTTCATGCATATGGCGATGCGAGCCACTGGCGTTGGTTCCCTAGCACCCCGAAAGAGCGAGAAAAAACCGGAAACTGATAAGCCAAAATATCCCCCAATTGGCTACCAATCATTAGCTTTCATGCTGGAGATTCTTTCGTGGGGTGATGTAGGCTTATATTTGGTGACACCGGGTGGTGGGCTAGGGGCGGCTGCAGTTGAAGCTACTGGAACACCTGAACAAAAACAAAAATTCCTGGCCCGTTTTGCTGGCGAAAAACCAGGTTTTGGTGCTATGGCGATGACTGAACCGGATGCTGGGTCCGATACATCTGCAATAAAAGCAACGGCTGTATTAGATCCCAACACGAATGAATGGATATTAAACGGAGAAAAGATATTCGTTACTGCCGGTCACAAATCGCTGGAAGTTAGTGATGGTTTTGTAGTTGTTTGGGCCACGATTGACCCGAGCGCAGGTCGGGCCGGTATGCGACCTTTTGTTGTCGAAGCAGGTACTCCGGGTGTGCAAGTGACGAAACTTGAGCACAAACTTGGCATCCGGGCCAGTGATACAGCTTCGATCGTACTGCAGGATGCCAAAGTGCCGTTCGAAAACATTCTTGGTAGTCCCGAAGTACAGACAAAATCCACCCGGGGTTTCAAGGGCGCGATGGCGACGTTCGATGCAACCAGACCGCTGGTGGCAGCGACAGGTATAGGTGTTGCGCGGGCGACTTTGGAACTGCTTAAAGAGCTGCTACAACAACAAGGCGTGACCGTTCGTTATGGGATACCCAGGCAGAAACTGACATATATTGAGAAGGAAATCATTGACATGGAAGTGATGCTCAGATCCGCTTGGTTGTTGGTGATCAAGGCAGTTTGGATGGCGGATAACCAAAAACCGAACCCTCTGGAAGCGTCGATGTCAAAGGTCCGGGCGGGCGATGTGGTAACCAATATAACCCAAAAGGCTGTTGAGTTGATGGGACCACTTGGCTACAGCCGTGATCTATTACTAGAAAAATGGTTCCGGGACGCCAAGATCACTGATATCTACGAAGGTACTGGTCAAATTAACCGGCTAATTGTCGCTCGCAACATCCTCGGTTATAGCGGACGTGAACTGCGCTAGGGAAATTGGAGGTTTTTGCTTGATGAGATTCTCGTCATGACAATCATCTAGTTACCGTATTTTGGTCAATGGAGCACTGTCGTTATGGAATCTTAAACCAGTCTGTGCCTCTACATTTCTGGTGGACAAATGGTCTGAATTAGTTTTAGTGGAAAGTGATTAACTCTTAAGGATCCGTACAATAAAATGTCAAGTATAGCTATTGAAGTATTAATCATATTGGTACTGATTGGAGTGAATGGTTTATTGGCGATGGCTGAGATTTCGGTTGTCTCAGCACGAAAGGCTCGCTTGCAGCAGTTGGTTGAACAAGGGGAAGAGCATGCTGTTGGTGCGCTGCAATTGGCGAACGACCCCGGCGATTTCTTGTCTACCATTCAGATCGGGATCACTCTGGTCGGTATTTTAGCGGGTGCATTTGGTGGGGCTACAATCGCCGAACAGCTTGCTTCGTGGATAGAGAATTTTCCAATACTAGGAACGTACAATGAGCTGATTGCATTAGTTTTTGTTGTAGCCATAATAACGTACTTGACTTTGATTTTTGGTGAGCTGGTACCAAAGCGCCTCGGTTTGAATAATCCCGAGCGTGTAGCCATGCGTGTTTCTAAACCAATGCAGAGATTTACCCAACTAACCTTGCCTATCGTGAGGCTGATGAGTGCTTCATCTGAGGTAATGATCCGGCTATTAAGAGTTAAACCTTCTCAGGATCCGCCCATAACAGAAGAAGAGATCAAAGTATTAATCGATCAGGGCACCCGGGCGGGGATATTCGAATCTGCCGAACAGGAAATGGTTTCGGCAGTCTTCCGGTTTACTGATCGGCGGGTAGGCTCGCTGATGACCCCGCGGACAGAGATTGTATGGTTAGACATGGAAGACTCCTGGGATGTAAACCAACGAAAACTCGCCAGCCGCGTCCATTCTCGGTTCCCCGTTGCATATAAAAGTTTAGATAGTGTGATGGGCGTTATCCAGGCGAAAGATTTGCTAGCAGATACAACTGTTATAAAACAAGCTGATGTCGAGAAAGCCATCTTTGAGCCACTATATGTCCCAGAGAGTATGTCTGCGCTAAAAGTTTTAGAATTATTTAAACAAACCAGTGTCCACACGGCTTTGATCATCGATGAGTTCGGTGGATTGCAGGGCATGGTTACAGTGTTTGATTTGCTTGAAGCGCTAGTTGGTGAGATCCCCGATACTTTCGGTGATGAAACCTCGGAAGTTGTCCAACGAGCAGATGGTTCGTGGCTGTTGGATGGAATGCTTCCCATTGACGAATTCGAAGACCTATTCCGTATATTTGATTTCCCAGAAGAGGAGCGGGGACATTACCAGACCTTGGGTGGCTTGGTCATGACAAAACTTGGCCGCATACCTAAGACCGCAGATACTTTTGTCTGGAGCAATCTTTGTTTTGAGGTTGTTGATATGGATGGTCACCGCGTTGATAAAGTTATGGTAAATCTAGCTGATGTCGGATCATGCGCAGATGTTGCGGAAACTGATAATCCATGAGCTTCCGGAGGTGCATATTGGATTGAAAGAGATCTACATCAGCAATCATATTGTTTGATCAAAAAGATGGTTATTTGAGCGTGTATTAGGAGGTCATATGAAGTACCAAATTCATAGAGCGGTTGTTATTGGGGCGGGAACGATGGGGGCGGCGATTGCAGCTCATTTAGCAAACGCGGGCATTCTGGTGACTCTGCTCGATATTGTCCCTCACGAGCTAAACCCCAACGAGCAGGAGGGCGGATTAAGCTTAGCTGACCCCCAAGTCCGCAACCGGATCGTTCGAGAGGGACTCCAAGCTGCCGTCAAATCAAAACCTGCCAGCTTTTTCAGCAAGGAGTTAGCCACCCTGGTGACAATTGGCAACCTCGAAGACAATTTTGATACCATCGAGCATGCAGATTGGGTTGTAGAAGCGATCATAGAAAATCTGGAAATCAAAAGAGACTTAATGGCTCGCATCGATGCGATTCGGGCGCCATACACGATCGTCTCGACGAACACTTCCGGCATCCCAGTCGCATCCATAACAGAAGGATTAACCATTGGGTTTCGGGAGCATTTCCTTGGGACACACTTCTTCAATCCCCCCCGCTATCTTAAGCTCCTGGAAGTTATTCCGACTGCGGATACGCTGCCTGAAGTGGTTGAATTTATCAGCAGATTTAGCGAATACCGCCTAGGAAAGGGTATCGTTCCCGCAAAGGATACACCCAATTTCATCGGTAACCGCTTGTTTGCCGGATGGGTGGCGTTCCAGATGGACTTTATCCTAGAGCATCAATACACGATTCCTGAAGTGGATGCAATCACGGGGCCACCGATAGGGCATCCGAAGACTGCCACTTTCAGGCTCTTCGATCTTATCGGCATGGATGTCTGGGCGCATGTGTCAAAAAACCTCGCCCCACTTATCAGCCATGACGAATTAGCAATGCAGTATATGAGTTCTGAACGCGTGAAAAAACTTGTTACCACTATGGTGGATAACGGATGGTTTGGGAATAAAACCAAGCAGGGTTTTTACAAGCAAGTGAAGGTCGATGGGAAGAAAGAGTTCTGGCCCTTAGATTTAAAGTTAATGGAACATGTCGAACCAACCAAACCGCGCTTTGAATCGATCGGGAAAGCGAAAGATGAACCTGACCTGGGAGAACGGCTGAAGATCATCATGGCTGGTGATGACCGCGCCAGCGAACTCGTGCGTACTTTTACCTATCAGAGCTTGTTCTATGCGGCCCATTTAATCCCTGAAATTGCCGACACACCCAAACCGATGGATGATGCAATGCGGTGGGGTTTTGGGCATCAAGCTGGTCCTTTTGAGATTTGGGATATGCTGGGAGTAGCTGAGACCAAGGATGCCATGCAAGCCGCAGGCTTTACTGCACCCGATTGGGTTGAGACGATGCTTGAGGCCGGGTTTGATAGATTTTATGAGCGCGATGGCCCAACAAAAGTTGCGGTCTATAACCCGGAACGGAAGCAGTACGATCCAATTGCCAAGCCACACGGGATGGTGATCCTCGACCAACAGAAAGCGGCTGGCAAAGTGATAAAGAGAAATCCGGGTGCCTCGCTGATCGATATTGGCGATGGTGTGGCTTGTGTTGAATTCCACACTAAGATGAACGCCCTTGACGATGACATTATCGCGATGATCATCGAAGGGCTTGACCGCACCGAGCGGGAATTTGATGGCTTGGTTATCGGCAATGAAGCTGATAACTTCAGTGCGGGAGCAAATCTCTTTATGGTGGTCATGGCAGCTCAAAATGGCATGTGGGATCAATTAGAGACCGCTCTTAAGCGTGGTCAGGAGACTTACATGCGAATGCGCTATTTCCCAAAGCCGGTTGTTGTTGCACCGGCAGGTTTAGCCCTGGGAGGCGGTGCAGAGATGCCGATGCATGCCAGTCGGGTGGTCGCTGCTGCTGAACTGTATACTGGTCTCGTAGAATTTGGGGTTGGCGTGATCCCAGCTTGGGGGGGAACGAAGGAAATGCTGCGCCGAATTGTCAATCCAGCCATGCGGACACCGAATCCTATCAGTCTGCCGTACCTCCGGCGAGCCTTCGAACAAATCGGTTTCGCTAAGGTGGCTACCAGTGCTGTTGAAGCGCGTGAGATGGGACTCCTAAGCCCCACCGACCGCATTGTTATGAACCGAGATTATTTACTAAGTGAAGCGAAGCGCGAAGTCCTGCACATGGCAGCAGCTGGATACGCAGCACCCCTACCGGAGAAGATATTCGCTGCCGGTCGTGATGCATTAGGCGCGCTGAGAGTGAACGTATTCATGCTCCGGGAAGGGAAATTTATCAGTGATCATGATAAGCTGATTGCTGAAAAGTTGGGTTCAGTCCTTACCGGCGGAGAGCTTAGCCAACCTGCTTGGGTATCAGAGCAGTATATCCTAGATCTCGAGAGAGAAGCGTTCTTGTCACTTTGCGGTACTGAGAAGACCCAAGAAAGGCTGTGGCATACACTGCAAACGGGAAAGCCTCTACGCAATTAATGTGATAATACGGGCGTGATATTTTTTCGTCTGGGCAAAATGTAACGGTTTGAGTACCCAAAAGTCTTTTCTCTATCCAGCAGAAATTTGTCAATATATTCTGCTGAAACAGCGTCAATCCAAATAGTCAAGATCGATGGTTGGTGAAGTATGAATCGACTAGCTCTTCAGAAAGGGAGTGTAATATGAAAGTAGATCCAGCACGAGAACCAGTAATTGTAGCTGCTGCCAGGACAGCAATTGGAAAAGCCATGCGGGGAAGTTTGAAAACCACTCGTCCAGATGAGCTAGCCGCATTGGTTATCCAAGATCTCTTGAAACGAGTTCCTGAGTTGAAGCCGGAAGATATCGATGATGTCATCCTCGGGTGTGCGTTCCCGGAGGGTGAGCAAGGTATGAATATAGCTCGTATGGTAGCGATTCGAGCTGGCTTGCCTGTATCTGTACCAGCCGAAACGATCAACCGATTCTGTTCATCTGGGCTCCAGAGCATCGCCCACGCTGCAGCAATGATTTCGGCCGGTTATTACGATGTCGCTGTCGCAGGAGGAACTGAATCGATGACAATGGTACCAACGCTGACGGGGGGGTTAAAATATTCACCCAACCCATACTTAGCGGAAAATTCCCCGCAAGCATACACCAATATGGGGTTGACCGCTGAGAATGTGGCTGAACAATACGGTATCAGCCGAGGTGACCAAGATGCGTTTGCTTATCGGAGCCATATGAAAGCGATCGCAGCCCTAGAATCAGATCTTTTCGCACCACAGATCGTTCCGGTCGAGGTAAACACACTGGCGAGCGGTGACAACGGTAAACCCAAAGAAAGCAAGTATATCTTCACCCAAGATGAAGGTCCACGCGCCGATACTAGTCTTGAAGCTCTGGCGAAATTACGACCGGTATTTAAAGATGGCGGAACTGTTACCGCAGGCAATTCATCCCAGATGTCGGATGGTGCTGCGGGTGTGGTCATTATGTCGCGTGCAAAGGCGGAGGAAATTGGCCACCAGCCACTGGTTCGTTTCGTCTCCTATGCAGTTGGCGGCGTGCCACCCGAGGTGATGGGCATCGGACCAATTGCTGCCGTTCCGAAAGCCCTTGCCCTGGCTGGCTTATCATTGAAGGAAATTGGGTTGGTGGAGTTGAACGAGGCTTTTGCCGCTCAAGGGATAGCTGTGATGCGTGAATTAGAATTGGACGAGGAAATCACCAATGTGAATGGTGGAGCTATAGCTTTGGGTCACCCATTAGGTTGTACAGGTGCTAAACTGACCACACAAATGATCTATGAAATGAAACGGCGGGATATAAAGTATGGTCTAGTAACGATGTGCATTGGCGGTGGGATGGGTGCCGCGGGTATATTCGAAAGCTTGAACTGATAACCAGCATTCTGAAATATGACAGATCGCTTCGTAATAAATCGATAGTTATGCAAATAACTTGCTGATAAACACATATAAATTCATCACAGGAGATTGGAAAAAATGGCAGATATAACAGTTGCACAGCTTGTGCGGAACCATGAAAAGGCATTTAAACCAGATGAAGCAGAAGGGGTAGAGGCTATTATCCAATATCACCTGACCGGTGATGAGGGGGGTGATTGGATCGTTAATATCAAAGACGGGAAATGTACAGTCGCTGAAGGGGTTTCTGAATCTCCGAAGATGACGCTTACTGCAGACGCGCAAGATTTCAAGGATGTTCTACTTGGAAATGTCAATGGTATGCAGTACTTTATGAAAGGCAAGCTTAAGCTTGCGGGTGACCTCAACCTGGCTATGAAGCTGACAACTTTCTTCAAGATGGGTTAACAGATTATGCCAGCCTAATTATCATCGAGGCATATAATAACAAATTATGCCTCGATTTTTGAATCATTAACAGACAAAGTGTATTAAATCTACGCTGAAAGGTATAGACCATTAAGAAGTTGAAAATCAAGGAAAAAGCTAATGACTGATGAAAAAATACGGATATTGATCGCCTTCTTCGATGAAATAGATGCGGGCGAGGCAACACTTGGCAAGTTGAAATCAGAAGAAAAGCGGCACATCCAGGGCGCAGTAGTTGTCCAAAAAGATGATCAAGGTCGGGTTATATATAAAGATGTCGGAATGACTCCCGCTAAGGGTGCTGTAGGGGGATTAGCCTTGGGAGCGTTGGTAGGTGTGCTGACAGGCGGTTTAGCCTTGGTGTTAGGTGCCTTGGGCGGACTCATTGGAGGAATCATCGGGCGGAAACAGCGTGACAGCCGCATATCGGCCGAGCAGGTAAACCAGTTGGTTGCTGCATTGAAACCATCTACTTCTGCGCTGCTGGTTGTAGTAGATGATACCAAAGTGCAGGTTGTTCATGATCAAATTGGGGAGTTTAGTTCGGATATCATGACGGTTGATATTCCAGATGAGCTTCTCACTGAACTTGAACATCACAGTGATGAAATCCATGCATCACTGCACGATGAGCTGGATAAATCATAAGAGTAATGATAATTACTACCGAAAAAAACGGGACTCTGAAACTAGAGTCCCGCAGTGATAAATAGTCTCACCCGTCATATGGTATCGACACTACCTTAGCTTGAATCTCAGCATGCATTTGGTTTATCTCCTCGGAGATGCGCTTGACCACATCTCCGCTAGGGATGATCTCTTTTTCCTGTTTATCACGTCGTTTATATTCCACCCCACCTTGCGATCGTGCACGGTCGCTGACCGTCAAGCGAATGGGCATGCCCAACAAATCGGCATCATTGAATTTTACTCCCGGGCTCTCATCGCGATCATCGAAAAGAATTTCGTATCCAGCGGCTTCCAGTTCAGCGTATAATTTCTCAGCATCTTCAAGGGTTTCGCTGGTGCCGCGCCCAGAAAGGGCAACCAAATGGATCTCGTATGGCGCAACGGTTATCGGCCAAATCAGACCCAAATCATCATGGTGCTCTTCTGCAACACATGCTATTAAACGACCGCTCCCGATCCCATATGATCCCATGATAATTGGCTTTTCCTGCCCATCCCTATCCAGGAAATAGCTCCCCATGGCTTCAGTATACCGAGTCCCAAGTTTGAAAATATTGCCTACCTCAACCCCGCGGATCGTTCGGAGATCCGATCCACAGTCCGGGCAAGCATCACCTTCTTGAGCGGAAGCGATGTCCGTAATAATATCTGCTGTGTAATCGCGCTCATAATTAACATTCATCAAGTGATAGCCAGTTTCATTGGCACCAGCAACTAAATTTGGTGATTGTGGGATCGCATCATCAATGACGACCACAACATCTTTCAACCCAACCGGGGATGCATATCCAGGAACAGCGCCAACCGATGCAATCTCTTCTTCGGTAGCTGGTCGCATGGCTTTCGCTTTTATTGCATTCGTTAGTTTGGTTTCATTCACATCCATGTCACCACGAATGACAGCAAATACAAACCGTTCGATCGTATCAGTTCCTTCCGGAATGTCAGCGATCATGAATACGGCTTTGGCAGTTCTTGATTCTGGAACATTAAGCAGTTTGGCTAAACTTTCGATCGTTTTCGTATCAGGTGTAGCTACCTTTTTTATTGGTTTCAAATCTTCAGGTGGGTTTTCATTTTTCCGGAAGCGCGCTATTTGCCTGTTGGCGCCATAGCCGCAGTTATCGCACAACAGTAACGTGTCCTCTCCGACAGCTGTTAAGTACATGTATTCGTGGGCCAGCTTACCACCCATCATGCCGACGTCTGATCTAACCGCTGTCACGGGTATATCACAGCGGTGAAAGATGTTGAAATATGCCTGGTAGTGGTTGCGGTACTGTTTATCCAGCCCTTCCCAGTCCATATCCAGGCTGTAGCTGTCTTTCATCGTGAACTCCCGAACACGGATCAGTCCGGCGCGCGGGCGCGGGTCATCACGCCACTTAGTCTGAATATGATAGATGAGGCGCGGCAGCTGTCGATAGGATTGGACTTCTGTGCGTGTTATATCAGCGACAACTTCTTCGTGAGTCATGGCGAGTACCATATCTCGGTTATTCTTGTCTTTAAAGCGCCCCATCTCGGATCCAATCTGGTACCAGCGTTCGGTTTCCTGCCAGATCTCTGCTGGATGGACAACCGGCATGGTCATCTCCTGACCACCGATAGCGTTCAACTCATCCCGCATGATGTTCTCAATTTTTGTAATTGAGCGGTGGGCTAGCGGCATCACGGTAAAGATCCCGGCGGCAAGCTGACGGATGAAGCCGGCTCGGACTAGTAATCTGTGACTGGGGATTTCAGCATCCGCTGGGGCTTCCCGCAGGGTTTGGCCGAAGAGTTGTGACATTCGCATAATATCCTCCTTAGTTGATATGTTAGCGGCTGTTTATCTTAACACAGATAGAGGACCTTCACTGGATATATATCAATGCTAATAATCGGACATACTTGAAAGAAAATCGCCCTCTGGCTTTCAGTCCAGAGGGCGTTCACGAGCTGGGAGCGTTTGCTTTCCCTACCAGTGCCTGAGATACCGAAAGCCAATTATGGCATGCGGCTAGGTGGGAACAGGCACGGGCTTAGAAGATGCATACTGTTACTCAACATTACGTCTAGAAGTTTACCATCGCTTGAAAAAGTGTCAAGGGCTCATAGAAAATCACAGTGATTAGTCGATGGATTCGAATCTGATATATCAAAAATCAACCTTCTTGTGGGCTGCGCGCCGGCTGTCTAAACGTTGTAATCCAGCCTCGTTTGCTAGCTGGACAACTTGTTGGTATTCAGCAGGGGTAATTCGCCGCTTCAGTTTTGGGTATTGGTTGGCTTTAAACGCGGGCCGGTACTGGTCCATCAGGTTGACATACGTGTTTGGTGAAATATCTTCAGCCAGGAATTTGACTATTTGTTCACTGCCAGCCAAGCCATTCGGCAGGACGAGATGTCGAATTAATAATCCGCTAGTCGCGAGTCCTTCATCATTGATCCTCAAGTCCCCAACCTGTCGATGCATCTCTCTAACCGCAGCCTGGTTTATTTGTGGATAATTGCGGATCTTCGAGTAGTGAAGACCTGTGCGCGGATTGGCATATTTCATGTCCGGCATATAGATATCAATAACCCCTTCGAGAAGATTAAGTGCAGCGATCGAATCATATCCACCCGAATTGTAAATAATTGGGACTCGCAAGCCTGCTTGAGCAGCGATTCCAACTGCCCGAAGAATAGGCACAACGACATGGCTTGGAGAGACGAGATTAATGTTATGGCAGCCATAACTTTGTAGTGTCAGCATGATCGCTGCCAGTTCATCTGCTTTGATTTCCTTTCCCTGATCGGTCTGGCTGATATCATGATTTTGACAAAACTGGCAGTGCAGATTGCAGCGAGTGAAAAAAATTGTTCCCGAACCACGCCAGCCGCGTAAAGGGTCCTCCTCTCCATGATGAGGACCATAGCTGCTAATCCGTGCGTGTTCCAGGGTCTGGCAAATACCGCGAATGCCAGCCAACCGGTCGACACCACACTCATGGCCGCACAAGTCGCAATTGCTGAGATGATTGTGTGCTTGCTCGGCGCGCTCTGCAAGGATGTCGGTATCTAGTAAACGTGTGTATGCTGGTTGATAGCTCATCACATGTCTAAAATCATCTGCACTTTAATTCCATAATACTTCCAACTGTATCTCTAATTGCCTCTACACATTTTGGATCTAGATGGGTAATTTGATTGGACCGCTACAATTTCCCTGATCTTGACCAAACTGCTCAAATCCTAGAAAGCAAATATGAATGATAGATCATTTACATTTGTATTTGTCGGTCCAGAGATGATCAGATCTCCCAAAGCTTTGAAGAAATGATATGAATCGTTATCTCGCAAATAGTCGGCTGTTGTCAATCCAAGTTCAGCTGCTTCTGACAATGATGCACCAGTTACAACAGCACCGGCAGCATCGGTTGGCCCATCTTCCCCATCAGTAGCTAATGTCACTATCGCAACGTCCTTGAGTCCTGCACACTGACATACTGCTGCTAGAGCAAGTTCTTGATTGCGCCCACCGAGACCATTCCCGGTGACGGTCACTGTTGTTTCACCCCCAATGACGATGCATGCTGGGCGGCTGATCGGTTGGTTGAGTGAAGCTATCTGTTTGGCGATCGCTGCGATGAATTGTCCTGCTTGTCTTGCCTCACCTTGCAGATGGGTGCTTAGCAGCATGCTGTTGAAGCCGGCTTGCTTGGCTTGTTCACAGGCGGCTTCAGCTGATATCCAGTTGTTGCCAATGATGAAATTATTTACCCGGTGGAATATCGCATCTCCTTGCTTTGGAGTCTCTATGACTTCCCCGACAATCCCAGCGGACAAGAGGCTTGAAATCCTTATCGGTATTCTAGAAGTAATGCCGTAATTATCGATGATCTGTGAGCACTGAAAAAAAGTTGTTGGATCTGGTGTAGTAGGACCAGAAGCAATAACGTCTATTGGGTCGCCGATCACATCCGACAAGATCAATGAAATCAATCTTGCAGGGTGAGAAATCCGCGCAAGACCACCTCCCTTGACAATATCAATATGTTTGCGGAGCGTATTCAATTCATTAATGTTTGCCCCTGAGTTCAACAAGATTTCTGTCAGCTGTTGGTAATCAAGGAGGGTGAGACCGTCGGCTGGTGAAGTTAATAAGGCAGATGCTCCTCCAGACACCAACAGGAATACCAGGTCGTTAACACCAGCCTGTTTTAAAAGGGCAGTAATCTGCTGAGTCGCCAGTACACCTCGTTCATCCGGTATTGGGTGAGCAGCCCGGTACAACTTTAAGCTTGCAGGCAAGTCGACTTCATGGCTATGTAGCCCATCTTTTGATAGGATGATCCCACTCGTCAGCTTTTCTGCAAGAATACCGACCAGCGCGCCCGCCATTGGGATACTTGCTTTACCAACTGCCACCATGAATATATAGTTGAAATCGGATAGGTTAATCGAAAGTTCCTGAGAATTAATTCCAGAAATGATCAGTTTGTTGCCGGATCTTCGTAAATGCTGCTGTACAGCCTTTTTTGGATCGACGGCGTTTATGGCAGCCGCCAAGATTTGGACAACATCTTTCCCCTTTCTGGCGGCCCGGAGAGATCTAGTCCAAAATATATTTCTATCCAATGTATTTATCCGATGATTTTACTTATTTATGGATTCGTTTACGGGGACTAACCAAGCATATTGATATGGGAGTAACATTATTGGTAGTCTATCTTTTTCAGCATGAATCTCACCACCACCGATCAAATCAACCCACTCCGGAGCATAGAGTATCCTTTCCGTTGGTAGGTGGAGAGAGTATTCCGTTGTGGTATCAGATATATTGACAACGCATAGAATGTACTCACTCTCGTCAGGTGCAACTCTGGTCATTGCAAATATATCCCCGCCCAGATTGTGAACCCGTTGTTTACCCTGGGGATGAAAAGCACTGTGATCCCTACGAATACGCAGCAGTTTCCGATAAGCATTGAATACTCGCGCCGCACGTGAGGTTGGATTATTCAATGTCTTAATCAATTTATTAAAATCAAATTTCTCACGATTGATTGACCGTAGACGTTCTGTTTCAGTGACACAGTGGTCGCAATTAGAAGAACCAAAAAGCGAGTGAACGTATACTCCAGGTATGCCTGCTAGCGAAAGCATAATTACTTGAGATGCGAGAAAACGCTGCACGTCGATGTCAGGCATTGGAAGTTTTGGATCGTTAAGCGCGTCATACAGGGTGATATTAAGCTCATATACACTTTTGGAGCCATCGGGATTTGATCTATAGGAGACTTGTCCTCCATGTTGCAGCGTCGAATTAACCAAATCCTGGATCTGATCTTGGGTAAGTAGGCCTTCTGCTGGTCGTAATCCAATCCCATCGTGTGATGCGATAAAGTTGAAGAAGTGTGATTGCAGATATGGGGTAGATATATCACTTGCCCACTCTCTTAAAGCCGTTACATCACCCGAATAGAAAGCATGTAGTACGAGTGGTGCTAATGGGAATTGGTATACCAATTGGGCTTCATCTCCGCGCTGTTTATTGTCCCCAAGCTGAGAACCAAAGTAACTCACATTCTCTTGATGAGGGACATTCGTCTCTGTAATGAGGATAACCCCAGGAGCCACCTCATCCAGGATAGCGCGCAGCAGCTTTACAACCGCATGCGTTTGAGGTAAGTGGATGCAGGATGTGCCAATCTCCTTCCACAGGTAAGCGATAGCATCAAGGCGGATGATCTCTGCACCATTAGCGACATAACGAAGCAGAATATCGATAACTTCGATCAATACCTCAGGATTTTTATAGTTTAGATCAATTTGATCTGTGCTGAAGGTAGTCCAGACATACTTTATTCCAGCATTTGTTTGTACTTTGGTAAGAAGAGGTAAGGCGCGCGGTCGAACGACCTTGGATAGATCTGAGTCTGGATGTGCAGTGATGAAGAAATCTAGGTGTGTCTTGTCTCCTTTGAGGAATTTTTGAAACCAATCACTTTGGCTGGATACGTGATTGATCACGAGATCTACCATAAGACGGAAAGAGTTTGCCAAATTATTGACGTCATGCCAATTCCCTAGTTTCTGATCAACTTGTTTGAAGTCTATCACAGAGAATCCATCATCTGATGAATATGGGAAAAAAGGCAGGATATGAACACTGTTGATAACCCCCAGCAAATATCTATTTAAAAAATTATTAAGTGACTGTAATGGGGTTTGGGTTACTTCCTTAAATTGGTCACTATAAGTTATTAGTACGATGTCCTTTTCGCTAATCTCATATTTTCTGCCACTTGGAACCGGGTACTTTCTCTTGAAGTTTTGTAATTGTTGTTTTAGGTCAACCCAGATTTTTCGGTTGGCTTCCTCTCCATATAGCAACTCCAGCTGTTTTTGTATACGGTTCTCAGTGTTCATTACAGATTGCCTAATAGTGTCTTTAGTATTTTCTCTTGCAGTTTAACAGATAGGACTCTATCGCAAGATCATAATTGTGTTGATCATAGTGCGTATTTCGTCATACAAGATATAACCTTTTTTCTTTGTTCTTAGCTAATGCCCACCCAGCTCACCAACGGCATCGAAAAGATCAATTCCCATCTTGCGTATGACAGGTCATCAATACTCGACTTCCAGCGATACTCTGTTTGTATAATTTAATCGAGTAGAGATGAATCTGAAGCGCATAAATAATATCATCAACTGGAATTAATGAGTTGTTCGTATACGAGGCGAGGCTTCTGCTTGCATCAATGATTAACTATGGAATTTAGGATAGAAAGATGGTCCTAGCCTTTCACACCACCTGCAGTTAGCCCTTCTTCTAAAAACCGTTCAAGAGCGAGGAATAATAATACAATTGGGATAGTCATAATTGTTGAAGCCGCCATGACTACATGCGGCCGTGGACTGGGATCGTTATATAACGTATTGATCTTAATTGGCATAGTAAATAGATCATTGTTGTTTAGGAAAATTAGAGCGTATAAAAATTCATTCCATGCAATCATAAAGGTGTAAATCGCCACGGATACAAGTGCTGGTATGGCGAGCGGTAATGTAATCCGCCAGATAACATCAAAGCGACTGCACCCATCGATTAAGCCGGCTTGTTCAATCTCAGCAGGAATTGTGCGAAAATAATTTGTTAGCATGTAAAGGGCTACCGGCAAGGTTTGTGCCAAGTATGTAAAAACAAGAACAGATAGATTATCCTGTACATCAAATCCGATACGATCACCTATCTGGGCTAGCATAGCAAACAGGGGGATAATTAAGAGTACTCCTGGGAACAAATAAATCATCAAAATACTGCTAAGTAATACATTTTTCCCTTTGAATCGTAAACGCGCAATAGCATATGCTCCAAAAGTGGAGAGAATTACAGCAATAAACGCGGTAGGTATGGCGATTTTCATGCTGTTAAGGATATTAGTTGCAAAATCTTGAAAGCTTGGGTTGTCTGGATCTAGTAATTCTTTATATGCATCTAGCCGCAAGGCGCTAGGGACATAGACCGGTTCACGTGCGCCAATTTCGGCCCGAGTTTTAAATGAAGAGCTGATCATCCAATAGAATGGGAAGAGAATGCTGGTGAGAAAGAAAATCAATCCTGCTGCGAAAATGAAGCGGGGGAGTGTGATCCAATCTGCGAGATGCTGAATGAAATTCTTACTCTCTTTGTTATTAGATTGGGCAGCCATTTAATCCTCCTCCACGTTCCGCATAACCACTCCAATATAGAACGCCATGAAAACGACCAATATCACTAACAATATCATCGCAGTTGCTGCGCCGCGACCGAAGTCAAACAGCTTAAAGCTAAATTCGTATGTCAGCACAGGTAAGACTTTGGTGCCGAAACCGCCGCCGGTTAGGAGAAAGATGTCATCAAACTTATTAAATGTCCACATCAACCGCAGGAGATATATTGCACCAAGAACATATCGCAACTCTGGAAGGGTGACATGGAAGAACTGCTGCCAGGTATTTGCTCCATCAACCTTTGCTGCTTCGTAAAGTGTGTTGTCAATTGCTTGTAAGCGCGCCAATATCATTAACATGGCAAATGGAAAATACCTCCACGCTTCGAAGATGATAACTAACAGCAAGGCGAGACCACGGGTGGCAAGATAAGCCTGTGGTAGCTCGATAACCCCCAGTCTCATTAGTAAATCATTGAGCACTCCAGATGGTCGCGGGTCAAGTATCCAACGCCAAACGAAAGCTACACTGACAATTGGGGCGACATATGGGAACAAGAAAATGGCACGTGTAATTCCTCGACCTCTGAATGGGCGATTGAGAAGTAATGCGGCCAACAATCCAACTAACACCGTTAAGGTTGTCGCTACGAATGAATATATAATGCTTGTTACTGCGGCGCCCCAAGATCGCATCCCCTGAAATTTGAATGCAAAATCACCAAACACTTTCCGGTAGTTTTCAAATCCAACATAAGGGGCATTGAACACGTCACTGAGATTGTTCAAGCCCACATCGTGAAAACTGATCCAGACACTGAAGACGGCTGGAAATAATACCAGGCTAAAAACGATTAACGCAGTCGGCAGGATAAGGGTCCAAGCAAGACGAGCCTCACGGGCTTGGGATGAGTTCCAACGTGGGCTCACTTTCTTGCTGGAAGCTGTTGGTATAGTCATGACAGCTCCTTACAAAGATAGCAGAGTGAAAATATAACTTGGAAATAACTGGTATGCTGCTTTAGCGATGGAGTTTTTACGGCTATCAGGTGCAACGATTAGGTAAGAGATGTAGGACGCAGCTCAGGCTGCGTCCTACATCATATTGGTAGTTATTTACTCCTGTCGGTCTGCATACAGGATTTCAACTTGTTCTTGTAGCCATTCGGCAGCTGTTTCGGGAGTCATCGTGCCTTCAAGTGCAATATTGCTGATTGCCTGAGGGATCAATAAAAGCCCTTCAATGTCGCCGACAACAGCTCGTTGAGTCGCATCATAATCTGGCCGGAACAGCCAACGCTGCATGGACTCGAAACCATTTGCGATCTGGGCTAGCGTTTCATCTGAGTAGTTTGCAAAGTAAGGACTGAGTTCTTTCCAGCCATCAACTGCGCTTTCAGTAACCGGCACCTTGCCAAACGGTGCGAGAGCGAGGACATCGATATACCCATCGGTTAAGTAATATTCTACAACCTTCTGAGCTGCAGGATCCGCGCCTTGCATAATACCGAGTGTGACTAGCTGACCATAGGAGGCGGAGCCGTTCGGTCCTTCCATCTGGGAAGCAAAACCGGTATTCCCGGGGAGATCATCTATTGTGATTTCAACGTTACCGCCACCATCCAGGCCGGATCCGTCCACTAGGTCATCCATAATATATGTGGAATAGAACAGCATGCCAGATTGATCTAACTCATAGGCTTCTCGGGCACCACGCCAGTATTGTGGACCAGGCAGGGCACAGCGTTGGAGGTCGGAGTAGAACTGCAGTGCTTCGATCATCTCTGGTGTATTCATGCTCACATTGCCGTTCTCATCAAAAGGCCAGGCGTTATTTGACATGGCGAATTGTTCAAAGACCTGGTGGGGGTAGTTTTGACCCGGATCAGTTCCTAATGTCAAGCCGTACAGCAAGTTGCCCGCACCTGGCAGGACATCACATGCGGCATCGATATCATCCCAACTTATCGGAGCATTGAGCCCTTCACTATCAAAGATGTCCTGTCGGTACCAGATTGCCTGGACCCAGCCATCAAATGGGACTGCAGCGCGGTTTCCTGTAGCTGGATTGGTAACCATGACTAGCGGTCCGGTACGGAAATCATCCTCACCAATGCTGGCAATTACTGCTTCAGCTGCATCCTCATCCAAAATGCCATCCGCAGCAAAAGTTGCTACACGCTCAACGCCCATACGAACGATGTCAGGTAGACGGTTCGCCGCAAGAGCAGTTGCAATTCGTTGTGAAACACCCGCTTCCTCGATGGGGACAATACGAAGATCAATATCTGGATTTTCTTCCATAAAGCGGGCCGCGACATCTTCATAAACAATGACGCGATCTTCTTCGTTGTCTGTCGTCCAGAATTCGACTACAGTTTTCTCGGTTGGTTCAGCAGGTACCTCAACTATTTCGGTCTTGATTACTTCGACTTCTTGAGTTACGATTACTTCTTCTTTTTCAGTTACAACTTCCGTGACTACAACTGTCTCGATAATAGTTTCAGGCTGGCAGGCCGTGAGCAGCAGACCAAAAACCATTAGTGCGCTTAGGATCAACAACATTCTTTTCATCTTACTCGCTCCTTGTGATCACCTTAAGGTTTGAACTACAATTTCATCATTACATTGGTTTGAAATTTGTTGATATGGGTATTATTATGAGACACCTCCTATTGGTTAGATAAATTACTTGTTTTATCATTGTTTGTCCTCCCCGTGGATTGTCGAACTACAAGAATCGGTTTTAGGATTATTTGGGTTTGTTCGAGTTCTTGTCCGAGGATGAGATTTATCAGCATCTCGCATACCATTTCTCCAATATCGTAGATAGGTTGATTGACTGTAGTTAGTGGAGGATGCGAATGCTCTGCCATGGGGATGTCATCAAAACCCGTGATGGAAATATCCTGACCAACGATAAAACCTAATTTATGTGCTGCGCTCATTGCACCAAGGGCCATGAGATCATTGCAAGCGATAATCGCGGTAGGGGGCTGATCAAGAGATAATAACTCTTCGGCATTAATATAACCGCCAGATTGAGTCATATCGCCCTGTAGGCAGAGTGTTGGATCATATTCAAGTCCAACTTCTCTCAAGGCAGATTTGATTCCTTCCAAGCGTTGGTTAGAAAAATTTAGCTCTGGTGGACCAGATATACACCCGATGCGAGTATGACCAAGCCCCAACAGGTGCTTTGAGAGCAAGTACATGCCATGATGGCTATCTTCATCCACAAACGGGAAATCATCAAGGCCTTCTGTACGTCCGAAAGCGACGAACGGAAAATTCGTTTCATGCAGATATTTAATTCTTTCATCCACTCGTCTGGTACGGACGATGATAAATCCATCGACTCTTCCACTTTGAATGTTCAAGCGGTATGTTTGAAGCTCCAAATCACCTGGTGGACGAGTTGAAACGAGCAGATCTTGCCCCATTGAAGCAGCTTTATTCCCGACGCCGGCGATGAATTCGCTGAAGAAAGGATCGGAAAAGCGCGGTCCAAATGTTGGCAGAACCATACCAATAGTATCTGATCGACGTTTCTGAAGTCGCTGAGCTGTTGAGCTCGGGATGTAGCCCATCTCGTCGGCCGCCTGCATCACCAATGCTTTTGTTTCAGCGCTCACGTCATCATAATCGTGCAGAGCACGCGAGACAGTAGTGATTGATTTTCCAACCCTTTTTGCGATATCTTCAAGTGTTATTGGCATACGGCGCTGATTCTTATGGCAGCTGGTTTTTCAATTATTTGTCCAGGATTGTATAGTTGTAGAGTATGAATAGGTGGATGGCAGAGTTTTGTAATTGAAGTAAACAACTTCCTCATCACAAAAGAGGCGTGGGTGCATATTACGATTTAAACGAGATTTTGACAGAGGAGACAAATAACCTTAACCAAAACGTTTTGGTTGTCAATATCATCTTATACCAAAACGTTTTGGTTGTCAAGAAACATTAATTATTACTCATGCTCTCGAATTTTGGCTAGTTTATTCTTGTGCTTCTTGGATACAGATGGGGAGATCGTTCGCTGGGTTATTAACCTGTCTTGAGACAGGGAAAGCCATCATTTGATCTGCGGGATAAGGTTTCAAAAGCGGCGACAGCACATTCGGAGGGCACTCATCTGGGGTTAGCCAAGTTTTGTAAGCATCTTTGGGTAGAATTACCGGCATTCGGTTGTGTATCTGACTAGTGAGTTCGTTGGGTTCGGTTGTGATGATGGTACAGGATAAGATATGTGAGCCATCAGGTGGGTTCCACGATTCCCACAATCCCGCGAAAGCGAACGGTTCACCCGTTGCCATCTTGATGTACATCGGAGTTTTCGAACCCGAAGAACTAGACCCGCTGGCCCTTGGATTCCGCCGCCATTCATAAAATCCATCCGCAAGCACCAAACAGCGTCTCCGCCGGAAAGCGTGTTTGAATGATGGTTTCTCTGCTACCGTTTCTGCACGCGCATTGATCATGCGATTCCCAATTTTGGAGTCCTTCGCCCAAAAAGGCACCAATCCCCAGATATAGAAGTCCAAGGTGTCCTTTCCATCATTGGGTACGACCGCTAATGGTTGGGATGGGGCAATGTTATACCGTGGTGCTAGCCCCTCAGGTATATTCAACCAGGGAAAAGTCGCCTGCAAAGTATTCATTTCAGCAGTAAGTGTAAATCGGCCACACATTTTCTATACTATAGTCAAAGTTGTATACACTGGCAAGCTTTCAGTTAGGAACCGCTTGACTCTCCTGCTTGTGAATAATATAGCTGCTAGTTTCCTGATTTCTTTCATAAACATTAAAACCCAATTTTTGCAACACTCGAATTGATGCAAAATTGTCATTAAGCACTTGGCACGCGACAACCGAGTTGCAGCGCTCATCTTGGAAAGCCCACTGAATTAATGCTCCGGATCCTTCAGTAGTGAAGCCTTCATTCGAGTAGTCAGGGTCGATGCCATAACCAATTTCGACTTGTTCATACCCCGAAGTGATCCCTTTGAAACCGATCAAACCAGCTCCAAAATAATCATGGGTTATCACCAAAAGCCAATATGTGTACCAGGGGTGCGAGCTGATTGGAGCAGTACTCATATTCTGGATTTTCATCCGAATAGCTCTTTCAACCACATCAGTCATGATTTTGCTAGAAAGTTGGCAGCCTAATTCCATGGCTAGATTTTTCGGATCGTTGAGATACACTTCAAGCTCGCCTTGTGAGAGGGCGATTAATCGTGTTCGTTGGGTATGGATCTCTTGCAGGGGCATTATCTTGTTGCTGGGTGATACAAATCAAGAACCACAGAACAAACTGGGTTCTTGAATCCTTCAGTTGAGGGGGGCAGTTTTACGCGCAGATTGCCAGCGGTCAAGGTTTTCGCTTGATCATTGTCAGCACATTTTCGGCGTCAGTGGTTCGTTCGTATTTGATTTCGTCCATCATCTGCTGCATAAGAAAGACACCAACACCACGAGGTTGTAGTTCTTCAAGCGGCACGTTTAGTTTCGGCTGCGGTACTTTATCCATCTTGAACGGCTTACCTTTATCGCGCAGAATGATTGTCATGTCTTTCTGTCCAATAATCACCGAACAATCAATGTCACCTTTGTTCTCTCCCCCATAGCCATGCTCGATGATATTGGTGCAGGCTTCATCGACGGCAAGTTGCACCTGGTAAATAGCCTTACTACCCATATCAGCACGTTCACCGCTTTTAGCAATGAATTCACTGATTTGAGGAAGGCTGGTTAAACGCCCGGAAAAAACCATTCTATCCATGAAACCTTGCTGGTGTTGATCAAAAGCTGCCGACAGCCGCAGTAACGTCATCAAACATTTGGAAATATGAGCCCATCCCAACCAAATCCAGTGATTCCCGGATATTCTCTTGTACTTTCACGAGGGTTACTTCACCACGATTGTAGCGTTTGCATTTTTTCTGTGCATCAATAAGGACCCACCAGGCTTTACTGGACATAAAATTAACATCTGTCATATCAAAAACAATCTTATGGCG
>JBFENN010000002.1:0-47841 GCA_041551115.1 Anaerolineales bacterium | reverse complement strand
GGTGCTCTTGTTCCCGCGTGTAACCAATCACGAAATTGGACTTCTTTTCTACATCACCAAATATTCCGGCAATGTCATGAGCACCTGCAATGCGAACGCTTGCGTGGTGAGGGGGGATGGTGTTGACGGGTAAAGGCCTTGGCTCCTCCTTCAGACCGTTATCTATCGCTTGCCTCCAGTCGGGATAATCAGGAGAATCTAGTTCGGGTCCGCGCTCAAGCATCAGGGCAGGCAGCACTTCGATGGTTGTGTACAAGGTGTTGCCGTGCAGTAGTTTGGAGAGTTCGGGTGGTAAACGGGTGTTGCTCTGTTCATCGGTGAAGCGTATATCCGTAGCTCCTAAGCGCAGATCCGTGACCAAACCATAGTAAAGCCAATCTCCACTCTCGATAACCACAAAACTGCCCTCTTGTACTTGCTGTGCTGGTACAGTTAGCCGCACGGTCAGGTTTTCCCTGAGCCCGCCTCCAACTACGTATCCGATCTCTTTTGTATCAGTACTCATTCTGCTTCCTTATCCTCTCCATTAAAGGGCACGAAGTCTACGAAATGTTTTCAAAAGATCATGCATTTGAAATCTTCCTTGTGGTGACATCAAAAGAATTTTTCAAAGTATCTGCTTCAATTTCGACTAATTTATGAGTCATTCATTGAGCTTCATAAGGCGTGGATATCATATCCACAACCAACATTAATTTGACGGAAACTTTCATAATTTATTCAAATCTGATCCCAAATCAAATATTTTTAAATAATGGGTAAATTTACCTGCGTTTTCGCCTCAATACAAAGTTCATGTTATTTTTACACGGGCATTACTCATCTGCTTATATGATAAGGTCTAGCCCCATGTCTTTTAAACCTGGACAACAACCCAAGGGTTATTTACCACTATTTCTACTGTTGTTCTACCATCTCTTCCTTTATGATTTTTCCCTCTGTGTTTGATTTACTCAATATCCCTGATGGCAGCAAGAACGTTCATCAATGTTGAATAATCGTCGCGCAGCAAGATGATCAATTCCTGGGTTGCTTGATTGATCCAATCGAGATCGCCAATACTTTTATGCGCCAGTTGAGCTTGCTTGAGATGAGCGGCTAACAGCTCTTCATAAGCTGTGTCGGTAGCTCGAAGGATGTGGCGAAAATACCCAAATTGCCCAGCAGTTGTGAAATCACAAATCTCTTGGTCCCCACATAGATAGATCATGTCCAAACTAAGCGGAGGGCGAGGGGGGGATAAATGAGATATCTGATCGTCATGGCGAAATCCGACCGCTAACAAGCTGATCTCCAACGGCACATTGCGGTGCAATCGGTTGTCTGCTACGATGTCCTCGCTGATAGTATCTGCAGTTGCCAGCTGGCGGACCAATCCGTCATCATCAATATGTATATCGTAGATGAGTCCATAAGTTTGGTGTTCACTGTCCAGTGGAACTCGCACCAACGCGCCAAATCTCGGCAGATCAATATTGGTAACCTGGCAGCCCGCTACAAAGCTTGATATCGAAGCTCTCAGCAGGTACCCAATTGCTAACCGGTTCTTCATCGATGTCTTTTTCGACCTCCTAGGTCCTTGACTGCCTGCTTGCTGGAAATTTGTCCAGCCTGGATGCCGTGCCGACCGAGCTCCAACACCATCATATCAGTAACTTTTTGACGTTCCTCGAGTGTCACTAGAGCGGCCTCATGAGCCCGATGCAATATGTAAGGATACGGTTGGCTGCCCATTGCTCTGCATTGGTTTACTAATTCTGCATGGAGTGTGTTGACGCTGCTATTATCCTCAGCTACCCAGGCGGGGATATCGACACGCGCGATCACAGGCCGGTTCTCCCAGCCGGTATTGATATAGAAGAAATGTAAGGCGTGTTTATCCTTATAGCTGGCGCTACTACGTGACTGGAGAGCAAATATCGCTGAGCGGTCTCCGGGACGGAGCAATGCTTCGAAAAGTGAACGGTCGGTGATACCTTTTAGCGGATGGTAATCCTTGATATATGTGAGTTGAAGTTGTGAGGCACAAGCTATCTCCAGGAGTCTTATAACCAGTGCACCACCAGGTTTGTCCACGTAGCCGGCGGTAATTGCGTGTTGGTTAGCGAGTTCATCGAGGACCGTAATATATTCCTGCAGGCTGGCTTGAAATTCCGAACGAGCTTCTCCGGTTTGTTCGAACGTTGCCCACAGTTCCATCGATCCATCGGTTAATGTGATCACCGGTGGACTTGCTTCGGCAGCTAGAACCGAAAGCATCCTGCGTTCGCATATATCGCGTCGTAAGGCGAGCCGGGCTTCGGTCATTTTACTTCCGTGAAGTTCGATCTCGTCACCGTAAAGCAGCTGGCTCTGGGTGACAACCCTAGGACTCTCAGCAAGGTTCTTCACTATTTGGATTGCACCGATATTGATCAGCCCATATTCGACAGGCGCATGGCGATCGTAATTGATTTGGGAACCGTCGGCAGCCAGGATTGTCACCCCTACAGGAGCGGCTGGCAATTCATAACGAGCATCCAGAGGCGTGGGTAAGATACTTGGTGTGCAAACTGGTCGCGCTGTACGCAGGCTGGGCTCAAACTGCTCAACGGTGAGTCTGACTTTCTCACAAAGCTCTTCAGCATCCGCAGCATAGGTTTCAACATGTGCCAGCGCCTGTTGGAAGCGGTCCCGCTGTTCTTTTTCTCGATGCGGGGCTTCTGCCCCGAACAAGATCACCTGTTCGCGAACCTGTTGGAAATCAATGGTCATAAAGCATTCTCATTTCTTCGATGTGCAGTAAACTGCTGTTCTTAGTTCAAATTAAACGAACATATGTTTTGAATATTGTACTTCCGGTTCCCACCACCGACAAGTGGCTGTGTAATGCCTCTCTGAAACAAAGGATGACAGATTTGCAGTTTTGTTACCCTAATCTGGCGTCGTTATGTAGTGGGGTAAAATGGGCGATATATTCTTGCAAGCGACTCATGTCTGATGACTGCAATTTCTGATCTTACGGTAAATATTAAGCCCTCCGAAAATCTGCGTCCGTTCGATACGCAACGCGATCTGCGCACGGTAGCAGACCTGGTTGAATTGTGTTTTGCAGACACTTTAGATCCGGATGGTCACCGCTATCTGCAGCAGATGCGGGCAGCGGCTCGTGATCCGGGCTACCTGCGATGGACACGAGCAATTGCTGGGGGGACATCCCTGCCTCTCTCTGGATACGTGTGGGAGCAAGATGGCAAAGTAATCGGCAATCTAACGTTGATCCCATTTTTCTCGCCGAATTATCGTTATTACCTTATTGCCAATGTCGCAGTTCACCCAGACTACCGCAGGCGAGGGATTGCTCGGCAGATGACTACACGGGCTCTAGATTACGCTCGCTTGCGTGGTGCCCGCGCTGTATGGCTGCACGTTCGCGAGGATAATGACGGGGCAATTACGATGTATACCCAGGCTGGCTTCTCGGAGCGTGCTCGACGGACCAATTGGTATTATCAGCATGACCATCCAATTTCATTAGATTTAGATCCCGACCAACTGCAGGAATTCTCTCTGCCAGGTGCACGTGTCCAGCGCCGTCGTTCTACAGAATGGCCAATGCAAAAACGATGGTTGGACATAAATTACCCAAGAGAGCTACGATGGCATGTGTCCATTTCACCGCACTCCTTCCGTCCGGGTATCAGTGGATTTATCAACCGGTTTTTTAAGGACATTCATGTCCAGCACTGGTCGGTTTACCGTGAGCAGAGGTTACTAGGAGTGCTGACATGGCAATCCGCCTACAACTACGCCGATCACTTGTGGTTGGCCACAGATGTTGATAGTGGAGCAGGAGCATTGACAAAGCTCCTGCAGCATGTTTGTCAGCATTCCGCATTCTCCCGCCCGCTGACATTGGATTTCCCCGCTGGGAAAGCTGCCAAAGCCATTCACAATGCAGGCTTTACCGAACGACAGACATTGATTTGGATGGAACTCAAATTCAAATAAATCATCTGTGTGGCATTGCAGCATCCAGCAATATCTAAAGTTCCGTAGACCATAATTAGATTTTGTGTCAATGCAAAGTAGTGATGTCCCATTGCAGAAACTCCCCACCATAGCAGAAGTAGTGTCTGTGAGGAGGTAGCGATGTTCTGCAAATATCCATGTTAATAGTCAGCATAAGGCAGGAGCAATATAGTAAGGTCCAGGTTGATTTTTGAGTAATAAATTTTTTCTAGTGCGTGGATCGATGATTCGCTGCGGAGAAGGGAACAGGTGGGTATGATAACATTAATTATTAGAACAATTGTACCATATTAATTGGTTTTTGGGAAGTGTTCTAGGTGGGGAAGTGTAGATTTTTGATTTGGGACATGGGAATGGGTATGATAGGAATGTCAATGATCCTACTATGTTTGATAGATCACGCATAGCAGCATGACTTCAGAGCAGTTTGATTCTTTTTCTGCTTACAGTTATAAGTACGTCCAATTCGTTTCTGGCCTCTCTTGGAGTTAGTCTTCATAACTGGATAAATTAACTTTGCACAATTAGGACTCTACTACTTTGCGCTAACAAATTATAAGATTTCGTTGACATTCAATATGACTCGGCTTATACTGAAATTGATTGGAGGATTCCCGTTATGAGAGTAGTTCCTTCAAATGAACATCTTCTTTGCTCTAGCAGGCACGCGTACTGAACGCGTGCCTGTTTATTACTTATCTTAAACGAAAGGAGATTATGACAGATGGATTATGGGATGATCGGAAAGATTGATAAGGCTAAACGGTATGCGGAGCAAAAAGACCGGATTACCTTTGAACAATTACGGGTGACATTTGCTGGGGAAAATAACCCGCATACAGTCGAAATAGACAATGGTATCTGGCGTTGTGATTGCGATTTTTTCCAAACCCGGGCACGGTGCAGCCATACAATGGCTTTGGAAATCATCCTTGAAGATATGCTCCCACAAACCGTTTTTGAAGCGTAATTCCCCTGAACATTCTATATTGTTGGATGTCATCTAAAGACGAGCCCCAACGGGCTCGTCTTTATTATGGATAACTCACGTATTTATGGAACCATGTCTAGTGAAATATCCGGATTCCTTCTGTATAGGGAGTACTAAAGATATGTATGCTCCCGAGCATATCTCACCTCACTCACTAGCACTTGTAGCAACCACGACGATAGGTAAGTACAACTTGGGAATATAAGCAGTTACGGTAATACATTCCGCACTACCGGTGTTCCCAAAGGAATCACTCCCGCGCACACACAAGGTGTACTCACCCGGTGTGTTGGGAGCATTGTGTGACGCGATGGCAACTTCAGAAACTTCATTAAAATCGCCATCCTGCGCATCCATAGCTACCCAAGGCCCCGTGTCAAATTTGTATTCTGCACCCGCGATATCAGCGCCGCCGGTAGTGCTCTCATCGATCAGCGCACTGACTTCGAACACGTGATCGATTATTACCGGATTTGGCAGTGCAGCGAGGTCACTCACTAATGGTCCTTCATTGTCTTCGGCATGTACTGCTAGTGTAACGCACTTCATTTCACCAGTATTACCGCTCATATCGGTACCACGGATGCACAATAGGTAATTGCCGTTCATGTCTGGTGCGGTCGTGGATACTGTTACATCTTCAGTCACTTCGTCAAAAGCGCCATCGACTGCCTGCATGTCAGCCCAAGTGCTGCCCCCATCCAGGGAGACCTCGGCAGATGCGATTTGTGATCCGCCGGTGGTCATGTCGTCTACGCTTGCAGAAACAGTCAGCGCCCCACTCTCAAGCACAGGATTTGGGGATGCGCTCACCTGGTCAGATAATGGACCTGTCACATCGCCAGCTGGGGTAACGAAGAGGGTAACGCAAGCCATACCGCCAGTATTTCCGCTCATATCGGTACCCCGGACGCAGAGCTGATAGTTGCCGGGCGTATCGGGTGAGGTTGAAGATACGGTTACATCTTCAGCTACCTCGTCAAAAGCGCCATCGACTGCCTGCATGTCAATCCAAGTGCTGCCCCCATCCAGGGAGAACTCGGCGAATGCGATTTGTGATCCGCCGGTGGTTGTGTCGTCCACTGCAGCAGTGACATTCATGCTTGTGTCGACAGCCACAGGATTTGGGGATGCGATTACCTGGTCAGATAGTGGACCTGTCACATCGCCAGCTGGGGTGACGAAGAGTGTAACGCACTCCATTTCACCAGTATTACCGCTCATATCGGTACCCCGGACGCAGAGCTGATAGTTGCCGGGCGTATCCGGTGAGGTTGAAGATGCTATAACATCTTGCGTAACATCACCGTAAGAGCCATCATCGGCGCCCATCGGGCTCCATGTCGCGCCTCCGTTCATAGAGAATTCAGATGACTGGATTGGTGACCCGCCAGTCGTGGAGTCATCAATCGTAGCTGTGATGGTCATCACGCTGCTGAGAACTATCGGGTTTGAATCTATATCTACATTCTCGGCAAGCGGTCCTTGATCATCGAAGACAGGCAGGACATATAGATATATACAGGACATTTCTCCAATATTGTTGGCGGAATCCGTTCCCCGGACACAGAGATCATATGTGCCAGTGTTACTTGGAGCCAGTCTGGTCACAGTGACATCTTCACTGACTCCATCAAATAAGCCATCAACCGCATTCATTGCTCCCCAGGTGAAACCGCCATCGAGACTGTATTCTGCAGACAGGATTGGCAAACCACCGGTAGTCGTATCGTCTACTGTAGCAGTTACTGTCATGCTTGTGCTAACTACCACGGGATTAGCAGATGTGACGACATTAGAAGTCACTGGACCGTAAAGATCTTGGTAGCCAAAGCTAATCATGATATTGTTTAGGTCATCTGGACCGATCACATTTGTCGAGTGCAGGTCAGCGGTGAGGACAAAACCACCTGATATGTCGTGCCCGGTGACCATCCATTCACTTGCATCTGCATTTTTGTCACCGATGAAATTGCCTAATGAGTAATCGTCGGAGTGTTCATCGATTAGGTGTACATCATGCAGCGATAGTAGAGTTGGCTGGTCTTTTCTCAGCTGAATGATGATCTCCAGGTAATTCAAACCACCGAGTACATTGTTTGCAGTGGAAGTATCGCCTCCGAATACACGGCTGGTAACGTTCGCTGAGAAATTGTTGTATATTGTTGCCCAGGACCCATTCGCATTGGTGACCTCGGCAGTCAACCAGTCACTGGCGACATCGTATGTAAACGTGATTGCATTCTGGTTGGTCCACTGCAAGTCCAATTCGGATCGATAATGTTTATTATTGAGGTTCGGGATACCTAAATAAACACCAGTAGTCGTGGTGGGTGTGCCCTCCGTAAAGGCACGATATTTAACGGCGCCAACCAACATGGCATCCGAGTCCACACCGGGGCTGACAACCGGGTCTGGTGCGCTGAAAACACGCTGCATTGGAGCCATGGGGATTGAAAGGGCTATGATAACAAGGATAACAAACGCTTTCTGTGCAGTTTTCATTAAATTATTCTCCTAGCTAGATATAGAAGTTATTACACACTCATCTCTGTGGCGGTGCAGTAATAGTGCCTATTGACGGTTGAAGAATAACCGTTAATTTTCATCTTGAGCATGGCACTAACATGCTGCATTTTTCTGGTAATAGTTGTCTAAGGGAGTGGGCATTGATTGACAATCGCTAGTGTTGAAAATTGGCCATCAATAAAGGGAAGCTCAAGCGATGAGTGAGGTCTTGCTGGGCTGTGGTGGCATATACGCTAACCTGGGTGCATTCACTCTCGCCAATATTAGCGTTTTGATCGATACCACGCACACACAGGTCATAAACATCTGCCTCATTCGGTGCCGTAATATTGACAATGACATTCTCCTGCAGCGCATCGAATGCACCGTCTTGGGGGTTCATTTCTGACCAGGAGACCCCATTATCTAGGCTGTACTGGGCAGATTGGATCAATGTCCCACCCGTGCTAGTTTCATCAACCGCTGCGGTCAGTGTTAACTGCGTTTGCACCTCAACCGGATTGGGTGCTGCTGAAACTGCACTGCAGAGCGGTCCTTGATTGTCTGGAGTCATTGTCAGCAGCGATAGACAGGTTTTGGGACCTGTATCACCGTTGCTGTCGCGACCGCGGACACACAGTTCGTAGGATCCAGCCGGGTCAGGTGCAATTGCCTGTGCCCATACCCCTTCGATGCTCTCATCCCAGGCGCCATCGGCAACCAGCATGGCATGCCAGCTTACCCCGTTATCAAAGCTGTATTCTGCGCTTTGGATCGGCGAATTGCCCGTGAACCGGTCATCAACAATTGCCGAAATTGATAGCTCTTGACCGATCTCTTGAGGATTTGGATCTGCAACTAGGTTAATCGTGCTAGGCCCAGCTTGATCGGATGTATAGACACCCAGAGTAATGCAGAATTTCTGTCCGGTATTGCCTGGTTCATCCGTGCCGCGCACACAATAGGCTACACTTATGGCGGTCATGGGAGCTTGCACAACAACGGACACCTGCTCGATGACAGCATCGAAATCACCATCAACAGCTGCAAGCGGCTGCCAATTCACCCCATTATCTGGACTGTACTCTGCACCAGAAATCAATGAGCCACCAGTAGTTTGGTCGCTTACTACAGCTGACAATGTTACCGACTGACCTGTGAGCGCTGGGTTGGGGTCAAGCATTAGGTCAATTACTTGCGGTCCTTGAAGGTCCGGCACAAAGACCGCAAGACTTGCGCATGCGCTCATTCCCGTGTTTCCATTGATATCGGTACCGCGCACACATAATGAATAATTTCCTGCTACCGCAGGTGCCTGGATGGTTGCCTGTACCTGCTCACTAACTTGATCGAATATTCCATCTACGGCATTTAGTGGAAACCAATGAATACCGTTATCCAGGCTGTACTGTGCGGAGGCGATGGGAGAGGCGCCAAAATAGCTATCGTCAACAGTTGCGCTGATATCCAGTGGTTGATTAACTTCAACCGGATTTGGGTCGCCAGATGTGTTGGTAGTCAATGGACCGTCTTCATCTAGAGGTTCACCTAGCAGGATACTATCTTGTACCACGCCCGAGAAGGGAACATGGTGGTTCTCATTTAACAAGAGCAGCTGTGTTTTTGGTATTGGCGAATCAGCGCCCACCCGCGCGCCAATGACGGGTTTGGTCGGTAAAAAGCAAAGCATGCTGGTAAAAATCAGCACCTGGAATAGGTTTTGATAGTCAGATTTCATCCTGATCGACTCGTTCGTTCAGTGCTTTATTCAACTTTGATGGGATCTACGCTTCTTCCAAAGAGATCACACGGTTATAATGACCGTTCGTTAATTGTTATCGAGATCAGAATTAGAAAATTGAGTTACCAATCCTGCAAGGTTTACAGACGACTAACCCTTTTCCCCGGTAAGGTTAACATTGCCCATCTGTATGGAGAAGCTTTATATTATGAACAACCTGATTCATGAAAAAACCCGCTGGCGATCTTCAATGGTCGACAGCGGATTTGCTTGGGCTTAAATGGAATGAATTTAGGCATAGGTTTGGGGGTATTTCAATCCAACATCCTTACTCCTCCAACCGGTCGCACTCGCAGTAGATGGCAAGCCCCAGTTCCAAAAATATTTTCCATCATCTCAATATACCCAGGCAAAATGTTATTGGGGATAAATGCCTGGATCGTTCCTGCAAATCCACCGCCATGGACCCGCCAGGCGCCGCGACCCTCAAGATAGCCCTGGCTGGCTGCCAGCGCAATTGCCAGTTCTTGTTTTTGTACTGCGTACGGTGCAAATACATTTTGGCAGTACATCCATGAACTGGACCCAGATTCAATAATAAGATCAAGAAAACGGGGGAAATCATTGTCCTCGAGGGCCCGCACTTGCTCAACAACCCGATGGTCATCCCCGTAGAAGTGCAAAGCCCTCAAGATCGCTCTGTCGCTGACCCGGCTTCTTAGGTATCCAATTTGGTTAAGCACGGTATGGTCGTTGAACTCCCGCAGTACTTTTCCACCCAGCGTATGGGCCACTGCTTTCATCTCATTCTCAAGTGCAGTGTATTCATCATTCAAATCAGCATGATCACCCCGAGTATCAACGATCACCAACGAATATCCACTAGCCGCGAAGTCGGAACTTACTTGCTTTACAATAGGATTTTCAAAGTCGTTGAAATCTATTGTTACGAATCCGCCAACCGCGCTGGTGGTTTGGTCCATTAACCCACAGGGCTTACCGAAGTATTCATTTTCTGCGTATTGCCCGATCTTCGCGAGTAATACCGGGTCTAGATCGCCATTGTTGTAAAAATGGGAGAGTATGAGCCCGATTAATACTTCAAATGCCGCAGAAGAACTCAAACCGGATCCTTTTGGTACTGAGCTAATTGCAGTGGCATCAAAGCCTCCCACGCGATATCCGAGCTGTTGGAAACGAGCAGCAACCCCTCGGATAATGGCTGTCGAGCTGTATCTTTCTGATTCGCGAATGGATAAATCATTTAGATCTATTTCGTCAAGTGGGAAGCCGTTCGAATGCATACGGATGGCATTCTCGTTATTTGGGACTGCAGCGGCAACAATATCCAAGTCTACTGCGGCTGCCAGGATACGCCCAGCATTATGGTCGGTATGGTTACCACCGACCTCTGTCCTACCGGGAGCACTGAAGAAATCGGGTTTGCTTTGATTTGGAAATTCCAAGCAAAAAGTATCTGCAAGTCTCAGGTAGCGTTGGGTTTGGGTTTCGATAATTCCGAGATCGCTTCCATATAGTTTTCTGTAATATCTTTTTGCATTTTTACCGGTTAACATGTCGGTGATATATTCCGTTGATGACATGACTGTCTCTTATTGTTTTCTACTCAAGTCAATTATGCATTCTGACATATAATCTATGGCTTCAAAGGTAAGCCGTGGGTGAATTGGCAGGGTAATGTGCTTCGTTACGACTTCTTCTGCTGTGGGACACTCCTCCTCATGGTGCCCACGGGCACGGTAAGGTTCAGTAATATGAATAAGCATATAATGCGACCAAGCTTTTATCCCTCTCCGGGTATAGAGTTCCCACATAAAATCGCTTTTACGCACTGGGTGGTCTTCACTGAGTTGGATCATGTATAGGTGATACACATATCTGCCGGCAGGATCTTTGTATAACATTTTAGGTTGCACCCTTTCAAGAAGAAGCTGGTGCGGATACCCGGTCCATCGTGGATTGAAAAGCACTGGATGTTGAAGCCTTGACCTGGCATATAGTAATTATACTGAAACCAGGGATGGTATGGGGTATCTTACGATTTATTCTCGCATATCGTATGAGATTCCTCCAAGAAGCGGCCTGGCATAAATATTTGTATTTACAGGGTCTCCTGGCTAAAGTATGATTTATTATTATGCCTAGTATCACTTAATGCTGCTTGACCAAAGCATGAGGAGGTCATTTGTGGATATTGAAAAAGTCACATATCGCGGTTGGGACAATTGCTATCGATTAGCCAATAACCGAATTGATCTTATTGCCACTACAGATGTCGGACCACGAATCATCCGGTTCGGGTTTATTGGGGAGGAAAACGAGTTTCATGAATTTGATGACCAGGTTGGCAAGACCGGTGGTGAATTATGGCACCCATATGGTGGGCATCGCTTGTGGCATGCTCCGGAGGCTGCACCACGTTCATATTTACCTGATAATCTTCCCATTGAAGTGAAGGTTAAGGAGAATAAAATCCACCTCATCCAACCTGTTGAAGCACTCTCTGGTATCCAAAAGGAGATGGAAATATCTATCGATGAGGCTGGGGCTATAGTTACAATCCTTCATCGCTTATGTAACCACGGTCTATGGCCGGTTGAGCTGGCACCCTGGTGCCAGACTGACATGGCGCAAAATGGTGTTGGTATCATCCCTTTACCCCCACGAGGTCCCCACCCTGAAAATCTGCTTCCGGTCAATACACTGAGCTTGTGGGCTTACACGGATTTATCCGATCCGCTCCTTGTAACGGGAACACAATTTATTTTGCTTGGACAAGACCCTGCCCGATCCAGCCCACAGAAGATAGGCGCCTATACCTTGGACGGTTGGACGGCTTACGCGCGTGCAGGTCATTTATTCGTAAAGCGCTATACTTTCCAGCCGGATGTGCGCTATCCAGACATGAATGCCAATGTCCAGATTTATACGGACAGCGATATCCTGGAACTGGAAACCCTTGCCCCGCTGATCACGCTTGAACCAGGTGAGCATGTTGAGCATGTTGAAGTATGGTATTTGTTTAATGATATCCCTCAACCGGTTGATGAATCGGATGTGGTTGAGCACATACTACCAGCTGTCCGCTCGATTCCCTTGTAAAGCGGCTGTAGGTTCCAGGTTTCATCTTTATTGATCTCATATGGTCACCCTCTGTTTGATACGGTAGAGGGGCATATCCAGGGCAGATGATTCCTATCTGGTTTGCGGTGCCAGACGTTTCCGGTAAGCATACCAGACCAATAAAGTCGCGGCGAGGCTTAGCAGCAGCCACTCTTCTGGCTCTGGCACCCCTGTCAATGGAACTTGTGTGGCAGGGGTTGTGTTATTCAGCTCTTCAAACTCGCGTTTAAACCGATCGGTACCCTCTTCCAGGCGATCTAATAGGTTCTCCTGCTGTAGATTGACCAGGACGATCATCGAAGAGTACGGTGTTACGATCTCGTACGCTTCTGCAAAAGCATGGAACTCATCCAGTGTGGCGAGCTCATCTATGACCCCGCGCTGGTTTTGAATTTCAGCATTGATATATTGGCGGGCAGCCATTGCCTCGAAGCCGGATTCATTAATGCCTTCGGGGGACACTCCTGCTTCCAAGTCAGCCTCTTCTGTGGGCAGCACAACCCATAAGTAGCCATCGATGATGTCGCTGTACTGGTTACCCGACCCGGATGGTAAGTAAACCCTGGCGAGTGCTTGATCGAGATCTGGTACTACACCGCCGCCAGACGCTTGGATAGCCTGCAGCGTTTCGTCATCATAACCAAGGGGGATATCACTCTCTACGTGAACGATCCAAATCGGGGATTCTGGGACTGGAAGTTCAACATCAGAAGAACCCAGCTCATAACCACTACCATCGGTGAGGACTAGAACTGCATCATAGGTATCTCCCGCACGCAGGTTCTCGAACTGGGATAACAATTCAGCAGCGTTCTGTCCACCAAAATATACGATACCTTCCGGAGCAAGTTCATCTAATGTAGTGCGTGTGGGGTCTTCCCCTCGGAAAGACGAGGCGGTCAAATAGACATCGATTTCATGATTTGGGCTGGTCAATGTCGCAAGCTCAGCGAGCGTTTCTGTCACCGCGTCGGCATGTTCTGCCATGCTGAAAGACCTGTCTACAACAACTGCAAACTGTTTATCGGGGTCATTCGTTGGCAGATTGGTATAGGATACCGGTTCTGCAGTTACACTCATTCCATTGGGAAAATCATACCGGTGAGTGGTCATAACGATTTCTTGGGAAGCTGGAACGGAGGCAGGCAACCAGGCATCCTCCTCGACCACGGCTGGCTCACCATTGATTAGGCGCTCGGTACCGCTGTCCCAATATACATTTCTTTGGTCTGAAATCTGTGGAAGCGGCCAGGAATCTTCCTGGGCAAAGGTTGTATACGTCAACCAGAGATGTAATGGTTCAGCTTGCTCAATTAGTCGCTGTGATTGGTCTTCTGCACGGGTGAGGAGCATGCGGGGGACAGGGTAGGCGCGCAGACGATACTGCCGTGGTCCGATTTGTTCTAATAATGCCGGGTCACGGTTTTGCCGGGTTTCATTACGATAGACTGCCTGTGCAGCCCCACGTGGTGCCACGATGGGATTGAACCGCTCGTTTCGATCAGGGCTGTTCCCCAACCAAACTCCTGTCAGGACAGCTGACTCAGGTAAATTGAAGTAATAGATGACTTCTTCAAGATCGGTAGTCTGGTTTTGATACACCTCGTACAGTTCTACTTCAGCCCAGTCACCATGTTCTTCTATGTTGATCCCCTGTTGGACCAAGTGCACTTCGCGGTCATCCACGGCTTGCCAAGCTGCTTCTGCTTGATTGCCCGACCAAGTAGCGCGGACTGCGCGCACCACTTCTTCTTTCTCCCCCTCAATGATGGGTGCATCAAAGAATTCTTGGTATAGTTTCGCCGCCGCTTGAGGTTCACGCTGGAAAGCCAAATTATCCCTCAAACTGCTGGGGAGTTGCTTCTGAATTGGATCGTATAATAATGGGCTGGCAACTCTTTCGTATGCTCGTTGGATGCGATAGGCTTTCTCAGGCGGCATGTCAAACGTATCTTCGTACATAACGCGAATATGGCGTACCTCGCCTTGAGCACTCATGTAACGAAATGAAGACAAGTATGCGTTCAACAACCCTGAGCGGATCGTATCGCTCTGATCGATTAATTTCTGGACTTCTTCGGGTGAAGAGGGGGGTGTTTCTAAGAGAGCGAAAGCTTTCTGCTGCGGTTGTCGGTTGGCAAAGATTGCGAGTAAAGCGACACAAACAACAGTCAATATTGAAGCTGAAGCCGGTATTGCCCACCCGTGAAGGGTTTTTTGGATCCGCAAATCCTGCCACCATGATCGCCAACTCAACACCGGGATAACAATTGGCGCTAATACAAAGAGCGTTGCAGTATACACAAGCAGAATAAACCCTAGTACGATCAAGGGGATCAATGCCCACCCCTCACTGAGTATGCTTTGAAGATCATATCTAAAACTGGTGATGAATTCACGTGCATTCGCGATCGTCCTCACAAACCAATCTATGACGGCACCTGTAATTGGGATTGCATAAAACGCGATCCACAAAGCCGCATACAGGCTTGTGATCAACATCATGGTGAGCCCGATCAAACGAAGATAGCCAAACAGGCGACCTCTCCTCTCGATTTGGGTATCCAATAAATACCATAGGAAAGTCCCCATACCTATGGACGCAACCGCTAAAAGTAGTGTCAGGGAGGCCGGGGCTTGGCGGATCAGGAAAAAACGCATCGCAAGCAGCAGCATAAGCGGTCCCTCGACCACATAGCCGAGGGCGAAAAGCTTACGTGGTTTTTTACGTAGAACGGTTGCCCCTAAGAGTACGGCGATTAACGGGATAACGCTGAGCACTGAGGCGTACACCAGGAAATTGATCGGGATCAAGCCCGCACGTACTTCAACGAGTAATTCGGGCACGACCTGGGGGGCAAAACCCAATACCATAAAGGCCAGGAAGATGACGTTCCACGACCAAAATAGCCCGTAAGCAAAGTAGTCAATCAAGGCGTAATTTGACTTCTGATTTTTCATTGGGGAATACCTCCTGCGAAGCTACTGTCGACAATCTCTTCTAGGGAGCGAAATAGAGCAGTGGCTGCGCCCGATTGCGGATCAATCACTTCATCAAACAAGATCGTAACCAACACCCAAGGTTGTCTCTCGGGTGTCAAATCGTCCCAGATGCGGGTGGCGTAGTCATCGGTTGTTTGGTCCTCAGATTGGAGCCAGTAGGCTGCGGAGAACTGGTGATTGCCTTGGTCTCCACTCAATGTGAGCACGCGGATTGGGAAGTCACTCGCGATCAGGCTCGTGTATGATCTGTCGGTCTGCAATCCATAGACTTCGAAACATCTTTCAGGTCGATGGTGGGAACGCCAGGTATTACTAGAGACGAAAAGAAGCGAGCCTGAGAGCTCGCCAAAGCGGAAACGCCAGCGCTGAGCCCCTTGGACACCACTACGGGCTAACCATTCTTGTTCACCCGATGAGAGTGCCCAGAGGGTGGCATCCCAGTCTGCAGTGAACTCAACGTCAGAAGATGGGTGAGCACGGGCGGTCTGAGGTCGTGGCGTGTAGAGCAGTGCCATTGTCAGGATGATCAACCCCAGCAGAGTTGTTAACCAGGCAGGACGGATCGGGGATGTGTAATCATCCGCAGGGCGATTATTCACTACTAACCGGTCTGGAACCCTCCAGCGCAGAAGGACCAAAAGCAACGAACACGCGGCAACAAATCCCAAGACACCTAACGGAACATGCAGCATCTCGGCAAATAAATGCCAACCGACAACTTGACCGATGGTGACCAAAATTGCGACGCGGGCAAGGTTTGCTGCCAAGAGCATAACGATGAAGGTTGTCCCAATCAAGAACCAGTGCATGTTGATGGATCGGCGTTCTATCCATGTCGCAGCGAGCATAAATAGCCCACCGCTCCACAAACTCTTTACCCCGCTGCATGGCAGGTCAATTTTCGAGATCCCGTTCTCAAAGATCAGGATGGTATCCACACCCACTGTGCCAATCCCCAGTTTAGTTAATCCGTCGCCAACGATGGTTGCCGTCAGGATGCGAACCGGGTAGCCGACAAAGGTTTGCAGATGCTCGCCGAAGGGTAGCGCTCCGATGAAGAGCAGGGCAGCCGGCAAACCACGACGCCAGTGATTTGGCTGCATCCAGAGCCCAAGTAGTCCATAGCTAGCCAACCCGAATAAAGTTGCCGACAGCGTATTAATATCCAGGAAACGTTCGCTGAGCAGATATAACGCTGAACCAATGAGAACCATGACGATGGCTGGGGTGTAAAACTGAGCGGAGCTATCCAGCCGGATGGTCAATCCGCGTTTTTTAACCTGCATCCCAACCAAAACCAGCACGCCTAACAATACAATTTGGTTTATCCGGAATTCCTGTTTGGAGAAAATCGTCCCGAGGTATGGGTAAACCCCGCGGTACAGCCAAAACCAGAGCGCGATCAAAATGGCATTCAGCAAGCATTTCCGTAAATCGAACTCGCCTGGCGGTTGGTTGTCAAACCTGCGGAAACGACTATTTAAAAATGGTAGTTTTTCAAATATTCTGTTGATTTCTCTTAACATTTATCTGTACTCTCAGCATGGTTCCCAGCCACATGATAGCTGGCAGAACTGCTTAACTCATAAACCTAATCTGGTTTGGTTTTTTGCTAATTCTTCATCACACATCCATGGTCCTGCTGGTGGCTCTCCGACCGCAGCATGTATGCGTACCTCTGAATAACCTGCCGGAAAAGTTGGTCCATAATAACGCTGGTAATAAGCATATCCAAGGCGGTAAAAATTTGCGCCGCTTTGGTAGCACCATACCTGGCCGCGCCCGGTTAAAGGACCGAGGATATATGGCATATAGTGGGGGGTTAGGGCATTGAGATTGTCTGGATAGAAACCTTGTTCACTTTGGAAACGCTCAACCGCTTGCACCAGGTGATCGGCCCTTGATTGTGTGATCACCTGTGGTTCAAGCTGCCAACCTGCGCTGTATGCTCCAAGAAGAAGTATTGGCAACAGGATTGTATATACGATAGCAATGAACCGCTTGTGCTTTGAAGACACGCCTATTAAGATCATTCCGTTGAGGATCGCGAGCAGGATTTCAATGAGCGGGGCGTGATCTTCCGCTGCCCGTCCGGTCGCTTTTGCCAATACCCCATCGCGCACTTCAACGCTGGCTAAAGCTAACAACAACAGAATTATTATCCCGGTTGCGGTTGAAGCGAAGGGCTTGCTGTCAGTGCTGCTGTCGTTCTGGATACGGTGGATCAGCGCAGCAATCAGGATCAAAGCGAGGAGTACTCCCAGAGCCCGGGCAAAGGACAATGAAGAATTCAGCCAGTCTACAGCGGTGAATGTGGGGTTGCTGGTTATGCCAACTGCATCGATGAATAGGTATCCGGCAATCAATATCCCCCCGACCTCCACTATCCGGAAGCTTGCTTGCTGAATCGCTACCCAGCTCAGAGCGGTCAACAATGCCAGTATTGGAATCACGATGGGCACAATATTTGTCACTGGTGCTGTTCCCAGGCTGATGATCAAAACGATGGTAACAAGTAGCAATCCTGAGATCAGCACCCGGTTCTTTTTCCAGACACTCAGAAATTCTCGCCAGCGGATGATGCACAAGGCGAGCAACCCTACCAAGGTTGGCAACAAGATGAGCGCTGGCAACTGGAACCTCCCATCCGAAAAGCTTACAGCGTTGACCAAGAACAACAACAGTAATCCGATGGTTGCTAGAAGCAGGAACAATACCTTGTTGCGGGTGACGTTTTGTGATTGCCCAAATGTGGATATTCGCTCTGCGGCTAAGACTACGATAAGGGATGGGACAATGAGCGCAAATAGACCAACTGCTAGAAGTAGGCTTGTCATTAGATTCGATCCGCCCGACACAGTTTTCTTTATTACAGCCTCAGTCGACGGTGCCGGTTTGGCCTTGGTAAGGAGCGCAGCCAAATTGGTGCAATAAGGATTGCAACCATCCAGCCCCATTCAAACAGCAACCGGCGAGTCTCTGACCAGGCTGTACTAGTGCTGCTAGTCCAGATTAACCAATACCTACCCTCCGAGCTTGGGATAAGCGTCCACTGGTTTAAGATAACAATTGCTATCGCGAGCGTCAAACCAGATAACAGAGATATCGTTCGCTGCCACTGGCGTTTGCTGAGCAGATACAACCAAGCACCCGTTGCTAAGCAAAATAGGCTGGCAATGGCATAGGTCCTCTCACCGTGGTACTGATCGAATGTCATGACTAGGGTGAAAAATGCCCCACTGTACAATATATATGAGACCAATGTCCAATCATTACGCACCTGCCAGAAAAATCGCCTGAAGCGCTGGATGAGCGCCATCAGCCCAATGATGACAAGCGTGAAGGTGAACAGGCTGAACCACATCAGGCCAGACCATAATGCACCAATCAATACCTGGTTGCTGGCGTTCAGAGCAAACAGGTCATGTTCGTATAAGAAGGTAGGAGTGAGCCTGTCGGTTAGCCACTGGAAAAGGAAAACAAAACTCAGTGCTGATAAAGCCAACCCCAAGGAGGGCAGCGACCAGCGTGGGAATCCCTTAAGTAAACCCGCCAGAAACAAGATGCACGCGGTCGCGGCAAGCAGCCCAATAGAGATATCCGACGAAGTTCTAAACCATACATTGACTATGGGTATGGCAAAAACCAATAATGCTAAGACAATCTCTTTCCGTAAAGTAGGGATGTGTACTTCTGTATCGCTGGATGTCGGGTGGAGGATATCATCGCGCGTGTCACACCAGCGTTGGCTCAGTGCGGTCTTTGCCAAGCAGCCAATTTCCTTTAGGAGCAGGTGAATTTCTGCAGGCCAACCGTTTTTGCTGGCATCATTCAGGGCTTGATCAAAAACGGCTTGCATTTCTTCTGCAAACTCGAGTTTGAAACGGTCGGGAAATAAGGAGAGGATGCATTTGTACAATTGGGATGACCAGTTACGCTTCATGTCAAAACGCCTTTATTGTTGAACTTCTTAAGCTGAATCGCCGAAATAATCCGATAATTGCTGGTGAAAATATGAATGTGCAGATCACTAGGATCGTAATAGCGGTTCGAATAATGTCAAAATTGGTGTTCCCTTGACCGGACCAATAGGCCTCAATCGAAAAAAAGGCGAAAGAAACGGCTAGCAACGTACCTAGGGCTAGTGTAATTGCCCGCTGCTGGAAAGTACGGCTGCGCATGTAAAGCAGAACAGTTCCGAGAATCATCAGAGAAAGCGCGACCATGCAGTATAGGGTGTACAAACGGTCCATCTCATCATAGATAACAAAGATTATCAGCGGCAACAGGCTGTATGAAGCAAAAACGCCTAGGGTCCAATCTTCCCAAATGCTTTGGAGGAATACTCCAATCGGCTGGAGTGAACGTGTGACAAGCAAAGCTATGAGCGTGGCCAGTATGGCCGGGAGCCATGCCCGCCAGCCCCACGAGTCACTGCTTCCGAATGTATAACCGAAGATCCGCAGTCCAGGTGTAGAAACATGCATCAAGTAAAGACTAAACAGAACCATCTGCGTGGTATAGGGATATGACCAGCGCGGGAACTTCTTTATCCATCCAATACAATACCCAGTTGCTGTTACCAACAGCCAGCCGATAAAAACAGGTCTCAGTCTCAGCAGAAGATCGTCGTATCCCCATTCGTGTGGGATCTCCATCATGATTAACACAATACCCGCCACCGTAAATAAAGCTAATGCAGCCAGTGTGCTGATCCAGGTTTCAGATTTTGGGAGGGGTATTCCATCAGAAACCATAATTGCCCTTCTTGATCAGTATGCCTTGGTTAATAACACGCACGCTGTAGGAGTGGAATTTTACGCGCTTTCATGGATAGATCGCAGTTGGGCGGCGGTTACTAAGTTGTCCAAACGGTGCACTTCTGCCTGTAGAACGCGGTAACCCAACTCTGTTAGGCGGTAGTTCTTACGGGTTCGTCCTGAGTGATTGGTCTCACCCTCATCGCTGCGCAAGATCAAACCTTGTTCTAGCAATCGTTTTAAAGCGCCATACAACGTACCCGTACTGAGCGAAACGCGTTTGTGGCTCATCGCTTCGATATCCTTCATAATGGCATAGCCATGTTTTTGGGCAGATGCTAAGCTGAGTAAAATAAAGTAGGTCACTTCGGTGAGGGGTAGGTTGGCTTGTATGTCTTCGATTGTGTGCATTGTCACTCTCATTCAAATATGGCGGTTGGCTATATGTCGTATAACTACATAATACAAAAGAATATCGCTCGAGTCAATCACCAAAGGGTACTATCGTCCACGGTGGCAGCATAATACTCTCTGGAGACATGTTTGGCACCTTATACTTTGGGCAAGTGCCTCTGGCTAGCACAAGATCGGTGACACATACCAATTATGACTTAGCTTACACTAGTGAGGATAATCGTATAAAAAGAACCGACCCCTATCAACGTCAAGGGGTCGGTTTATATTCTATGAACTCGAACAGGGTCGGATCAAATCACTTGATGGATATTTCGATCTGGTCATCCCCTGTCTCCATCTGCTGAGTTGAGCTTCCGGTCGAACTCCGGGCAATCAAGTTTTTAAGTTCCACTTGATCGTAGCCCTCTAGATCGGCGGATATACTTCCTCCACTATGGATAACTGCGTTGACCAGTCCAGCTGGTATCCGCAGGTCGCTTTTCATGGTGCCGGTTGCCGTATCACTTACCCGGATGCGCAGTTCACGCTGCTGGACGGCATCTGCTGGTGCAGTCAGACTACTCCAGGCGCCATCATTTACTGCTGTCAGCATCATACTAGCTTCTTCAGCATTAATTTCACCTTCTTCCAAGCGCTCCATGATCCCCAATCGCTTGGCGATGCCCTTAAAGCGCACTCGTTCGGTCCACCATTCCAATCCATAATACGCGCCTGCGGATGCGACGCCAACAGCACCTGCCAGGTACCACACCAGATCAGGGTTGTAATTATCCATCACCAATCCGGCCAGCAACGGCCCAACTGCAATTGGGATCAACCAGCTGAAACCATATACAGCCATATAGCGGCCGCGTTTGTCTTCGGGTGCCAGCCGGGAGACGATCGCCTGACTAACCGGACTGACCAGCATCTCACCGATCGTAATAATTACCATCGCGAGCAAGAATAAAGCAAATATGGCGACAAATCCGTACATCGCAAAACCAAATGCGTACAGCAGGGTTCCTACTGTCATCACCATCAACGGCCGGAATTTCTTTATCCGCCGGGTGATCGGGAATTGAAACAGCACAACCATAGCTGCATTCATGCTTAAAATGTAGCTGAAACCCTGTACACCAACGCCATGTTCATCTCGTAGGTAAACGGCCAATGTCGTATTCATCTGCATATACATGAGCACCATTAATATCGATGCTCCGAGAAACCACACAAATGCTGGATCTTTGAACACGTCTGCATAACCACGGAAGGTTTGCACAACACTCTCTTCGGGCTCGCCTTCCTTGGGTTCTGGCCGCGTCTCCTTGAGAGCGAAGTAGACAATCGCAGCTGTTATCAAGCTGGCGACGGCATCGCTCACAAACAGCAGCATATAGGATCTGGTTGCCAGTATGCCCCCGATCAAGGGTCCAATTACGACTGCCAGATTGGCGACCACGCGCAAGATACCATAGCCTTCAGCTCGCTTCTTTTCCGGCAGCAGATCAGCGACGAGCGCTTGCTGGGCTGGACCGCCAATATCAGATAAGATGCCAACGATAAGCGTTACAACGATGAAAAGTGATACCTCATTGACCACTCCCATCAAAATGCTGGCCAGGGCGCTCATGATCAAACCGAAAAGCAGCATAATTTTGCGCCCGATGCGGTCGGTCAGTGCACCGCCAATTGTCCCACCAACAAAACCGGATACAGCGAATATGCCGAATATCACGCCCACCTGCGTCATGCCGATACCAAACTTGCTAGTCAGGTAGAGCGTGAAGAACGGGAACAGCAAGGCACCTCCCAATCGGTCAATGAATGTGCCCCCGATCAGGATCCAGAACTGGCGCGGGTATTCGTTGAAGGTGTCTGCGGCACCTTGCCACATTTTGGTGATCGCTCCACCAGTTCCATTCTTCATGCGTTCATCCTTGATGACATTTGATATTTTGCTGACAACAGGCTCATTTTACTTGATAAACATTACACCATCGGAGATTACGTGATGCAGATATCTACCCAGATCGTTCAACTGAGACCGAGCGCAGTTACCCAGCTGAGTACATCAAGCGATCGTTGCTCAAGATGGTTAGAGAATAACCCAAGGCTTGTTCATTTCCTTAATATTGAGGTCACGATGATGGAAGACAACAAGTCGGCAACAGACCGAATGGAGCAATTGGTTTGTTGATGTGAGCAAAAGCAAGAGTCAGGCGCGGTTTTCCTCAGCTGCTTTGTGATGATGGCCGGCGATATACTCGTAACTGTTTAGCGTGGTAAGGTTGAGGATTGCACAATTGTGGCTACTTTGCTGCACCATTTTACGGATACCAATTTCACTGCATTGGAAGCATACGAAATAGAAGATGGGAAAACTCCGGCAGTGGAGCTACAGGTTTTTGATGCCGCCCAGGATCCCGAGACACACTCGCTGCATAACCTGATTCCACGAGTCATTGCCTATTTCAGTTACGATCTCGTTATCGCGCTCATGGTCACGTCAATCAGATCATTTTTGAAACTATCAGGGGTGTCCAAAACCAGGTCATCGAATGGAGGAGCCTGGAAATGGACCTTGTGGATAAGCTTATAGGCCCACTGGATGAATGGCTTACCTAGAGGCTGATTACCCCCTGGCGTGAGCAGGTCTGGCAAAATGCTGCCTGGTTGGTTGATCTACCAGATGTAGGTGGGAATGATGCCATTCAAGTAGGAGTCGAAGCGAGATCGCAACAGCGTGCTACAGCAATTCTCGGTCGAGCAGGAGTTCTGGGCTGAAAGATCTGTTGAAAGTACTAATTGCTCAAAAAGAAATGTCAATACAGAAGCGGTAGGATAGATTTACAATTATTAACTATCCTTGAAATTGTTTGTCACAAAAGGAAATGGGCGTATTTTCATGTTCTCTCATTCACCTGTAACACCCAAATCCGTGAGCAGGCTATCGACAGTAAAAGCGGTACCTTCGATGATTGTTATCAGGAAAACGAAGGTAAGAACAATCACCAAAAGGTAGACTATTGGCAGTAGTATCGTGCGCCAACCGCGCAGCTCGTTGGCAATCGATGTGCCGATCCATACGCCGAAGAAAGTCAATAGAAGCGCTAGGAAACGTGCAATGGGACCAATCACTGGGATGAAAGCCAACAGCTCTAAAATGTGGGCACTTTGGGCGAATCCCGATACGCGCAGTGTCGCGGTGAATTTCTCTTTGCCGCGCAGGAGTCGAGCTGTGCCAGTTAAAAATTGTGCAGTCAGAAACCAGCCCCCAAATCTTAATAGGATATTGGGGATATTTATGTAACCGTCTGCTTCCCACGATTGGATCAATGCAGCGAGCAAGCCAATCAATAACGCAGGTCCTGTCATATAAGCGTTCTTGGCAATCTGTCGATAGGTATCTTTATCCAACGTGATTGCACTTGCAGCTAGTCCCAGCCAGGTTTGAACTTGGACAAGCCCACGAGCGAGAGACCTGAGCGCCCATGGGTTTACCTCCGGTTCCTGCAATCGTTCTGGTTTTGGCGGCGCTCCGGGCAACCCTCGCCGGGTATCCAGGATCGCTTTAAACTCAAATGAGCCGCGTGTCTCTGGTACCTGCATGTCGCCGGGGTGGAACAGGTAAGAATCAGTCTGTTCACCACCTAAGCCGCCATGATTGCCGATCAGCTCTTCCAGCGCGGCCACGGTGCCATCTGGGTAAAGCGTACTGTTAAGGATTAAGTCGCCAGCATCTTTAAAATTTGCCATTCGAGCCAGCTGCCATGTGCGTAGCACAACGTCGCCGAATGGTTCCAATGGATCATCTCCTACAACATCACCGGTCTTTAAATTTCGGGCGCCATGTTTACCAAAAGCTACTGGGGTGAAATCATCTTCATATGCGACGACGAACCCGATGCCTTCATGCTGAACCAATTTGTCAACCATGCCTGGGTAGGCTGCATTCAGCTCGTTCAAGGTGATCTTGCGTGGGAACAGGTCAAAGTAAACCATCGCGCCATTGCCGCCATAGGCCAACGTCACTTCGGCTGGTTTGTGTTCTTGAAATCCTTCCCGGTTCTTCAGGCTGCTGTTGACAACTCGTTGGGTGTTGCTCATCATGGCGTTACCGATCATACCGCCTTGTTTCTGGTCCTGGATGTTTTGCATCTCATCCATCATCGCCGACACGCCAATTGTGCCGTCGTCACCGCCCCCGCTGCCTGATAATCTGGTGCCCTGAGGCAGATTTGCTTCGATGAACTCTAGAATAGAGATCCCATAACGCTGCTCGAAGGTCGCGCCGAAGGATTGTCCGTGGTCCGATAGGATCAAAATTTCATACGGTCGAGGTGCTTTCTCTTCGATCACACGCCTTAATCGAGCCACTTGTTTGTCAAATTGCTTTAAGGTGAGATTAGTATCTGGACTGTACGGACCTGAATGGTGAGCAACTTCATCATACCCGGCATACAGGGTGTAGATGGCAGGGGCTCCGCGTATGATATCCAGGATCGTGAAATAGGTGCCAATGTCGCGCAAAAAGACGTTGACAGCTGCCCGGAGGAGCGGATAACCGTTATGCAACCGGTTCAACCGCGGCTCAATACCCTGCCTTCGCTGCCGCCAGCCCTGCCATATTTCTAGAAATACATCTCCAAAAAACAGCACCAGCACGCGGGTGAAGAAATACGGGTTGCGCATTAGCATGTACATGTCCCGGGCGCGCTGTTTTTTGTCTTCAGGAGTGCCGGCCAAAATTTTTGAAAAAGTTAAGATCGATTTGGCAGCATCACCGCTGAACATATTCCCAATACTTGAACCACCCCGTAAGAGCCCGTTACCATCGGAAAGAAGCGGCTCAATCTCAGATGCGGCTGCACCGCCCTCAAGCATCCGCCCTGAGCTCTTCTCTAACCAACGGAAGGCGGGAATATTATCGTTATTGCCCTGCAGGATGCCAGCCTGGCAGGCTGGAGTGGTTGGGGGTAAACCGCAATCTACTCGCGAGATCTGATACCCTTCTTCATCTATCATCTCCTTCAAAGTTGGCATCATCCCCTCATCAATCGCTTTTAATATTCTTTGATAGCTTAGCCCATCAGTCTCCAAGATGACTAACCCGCGGCCCGAATCGGGTTGGATATCTACCGCCTGACGAGCTGCTTGACGTTGAACCAGGTTCTCGTAAAAAGAATCTTCGTCATCGATAGCCAGAACGGTGGTAATTATCGTGTTTACAAACGAAAGGATGAGACCGCCGAAGAACGCTGCCCAGAATCCGTTAACCTCAAATCCCGGCAGCAGAGCCGCTGACAACCACAGCACAATACCATTGATGAAGAAACCGAACACAAATACCGCAATCCATCCCAGCGGCAAGGTGATTAAGAGCAGCAATGGCCGGACAAGAAAGTTCACAATCCCGAGTACAAATGCTGCCGCGGTTGCAACCACCAGCACCGACATATCATCCACTGGTTCTAATATGATGCCTGGTAGTATCCAGGCGGTAAATAAGAGTGAGATCGTGTCGACGAACCAGACGAAGATGAACCGGATGAGTTTTCTGCCAAGCATGCCAAAAGTTTTCATCTGCTGACCTCACTTTTTATTTACCGAGGTGAATCGGTTGTATTGTGCGGCAACCACCCATGACTATTCCTCTATTCAGTTTGTTCCAATTATGTGATTGAACAATTCTAACATTGATTATGTTTGCTCTAATGATCGGACCGAATTGCTACCACAAACCGAGCACACGTCCCAACTTGGTCACCGTGAATTGGCTGCGCAGGTAATGGCCATACTGGAGTGCTTCTGCTTCTTCCTTGCTGTCTAAGCCCAGCATTGTGATATCGGTAGGCGCACCGACTTGCTCCAACAGCTCCCGGACCTCAACTGAGGACGGCACATTTGCGGCTACCTCCAGGATGCTGTCCCATTGGGTGGCTATTCTGGCTTTGAGCATCGCAAATTCTTCCTCGGTCATAGAGAGAAAGCGATGCTGTTCACGCTCAATTTCGGTACTGACCGGGCCAAAGGCTGCCCTTATCTTCCGGAGCTCAAGTTCCCGCTCTGGAAGGGTGCTTGCCTCCAAATAATGCTCGACCTGTTCGTGGTTGAGCCTCCGAATTTGCTCGTATTGCCGGGCAATATGGATTGTACCAATGCCAACTTTTGCACCGTGCAGAACGGCAGGGCGGTGCTCCTGCAGGAGTCTCATCTCCCAGTAGTGGGAGAGGTGGTGCTCGGCGCCAGAAGCTGGCCTTGAATTGCCGTTCAGCATCATGCAGATACCCGACTCAACCAATCCGTCAAGAATAATTGTGATTCCAGTGGGTGTGGCTTTGTGGATCTCGGATGTGTTATTTGCACAGCGCTCAAGTGCGCGGCGTGTTCGCTCGGCTATTAACGGTTTATAAGGTTCATCTTGCAGCAGGTTTGCGATGCGCCAGTCTGCCAGTGCGGTGTACTTCCCAAGCATATCTCCAAACCCAGCCGCAATCATGTCTTGAGGAGCTTTGCACAAGGTTTGGATATCTGCGAAGATTGCTAGTGGTGCATGAGCGTAGGCGGTATCCTTAAATCGGCGAATCACTACTGGTGCAATGAGCGAGGCAAAGCCATCTACAGAAGGCGCGGTGGGCAGCGAGATGAATGGATTTCGTGTGCGGTGGCTACAGAAACGGGTGATGTCTGTGATAGTCCCTGATCCAACCGCTAAATAGGTACATGGTTCAGTATCTGCCTGCATCAGCACCTGGATCAGGTATTCTTCATCTGCAATCACTTCCTCACCTTGCAAGATGACTGTGTGGACCTGCCAATCGTGATCATCCAAGATGTTCTCAATTCGTTCGCCTAAAACAGCATGTGTGTTTGCATCACATACAAGCATGAATTTCTTATATCTTTTTGACCGGCAAAATAGAATGAAATCATCTAACGCCTTATCACTGCATGTGTAAGTCATTTCTTCAGTATGCATTTTCGCCTTTCTTTTTCGATCCTTTGCTGAAAAAACCGGTGTGGAGATACCCTCCACACCGGACACTATTTACCTAACGGAAACCGTCTTGGTTAGTTTTTCTTCCAAGAGAAACTTCAGCTACTGATCCTTTCGATTCTAGGCCAGTGCGGTGAGTTCCTCACGCAAACGTTTCAGCCGGTCTTCTTTCTCGATTGTGAAGCGTTGGATCCCGTTCACAATCCAATCAGGAGAAAGATGAGCTTCTTCGATTACTTCGGTTAAATCACCACCTGTACGCCAGCGATTGTCCCAATCTGATGAAATTGCGTACTCATCAGATAGGCGGTTGAACAACCAGTCATGCATTAACCAGCGTGCTTGGGTCGTGATCACCGTTGAGTTAACGCGGTCTGCTGGGGTAACAATCTTGTCCCGGTATGTCTTGGGTTGTAAGGCAAATAGTTGGGTGCTAGCGATATATACAATCTTGATGTTGAGAGCCTGTTTGTCGATTTCTGGCAGCGCCTTCAGGATAGAAACCATTGAACTGGTGCCTTGGACGTAGAAAGTACCGGCTTGCGGTTCACCAGGTCGGTAATCACGTACTATATAGGCGCCATTGGCGGCTGCAAAGTGCGATTCCATACCCAGACTATTGCGATCAGGAATCTCCACCGGGGGTCTTGTCAGGTGCAATGCCACGATCGGGGTTGGCTGCTGGAGAGCTGCCGCCAATAGAACAGGCACTTCGTTGTACTCCCAGGGGTGAACATTGATGACCTGTCCTTCGGGGAAGAGCTGTGTCACGCCGGGTGCAAAAATGCCGAAGTGGGTTCGGCTGTCATCCGCTGTCTCGGGTCCGGAGTGTCCTGCCACCCAAATCACTTTGCCAACCTTCAGTTGGCAGTCCTGGGCAAGCTGACTGAACAGTCGAAACATACCGTATTTTAGGTATGAGAACGAGCCGTAGGTCGAGCAGGCTCCCCAGAATCCATCGAAATGATTTTCAGGATCATCCGAGAAATTCACCGTAGCCATACCTGTCAGTATTCCGGCTGTCCCGAACTCGGTGATCTCCTGTGGCAGCAGGACTCCGTTCTGGTTTGAATCACGCTGGTACCAGCCATACCCGGGGAAATCCCCATCGCCATGGGCAAATCCAACGATGTTGGTTGACTCTGCCAGGTCAGCGGAAGCAGCCAGAAATAAGGGCCGATCGTAATTCCTGGCCCCGAATGTGTTCACCCATGCTCCCCACCTGGCAAGTGCTGCCCGATTGGCTATGGCTGTTCCCGGTTTACCGTACATGTCTTCAGGGTAGTTTTTGTAATCATACAACCGCTCGTCCTCAAAAGGATTGCCGCGCTGGCCGAGCTTGAATGAAGGGATGCCAGTTGGGACGCTGTCTCCCAAAGTCACTAGTGTTTCTGCCACATAGTTGACGAGCGCTTGGTCTTTGTGCAGAACAGATATTACAGCTTCTAAGTTGGCGCGGAACTCCCCCAGTTTTGCTTGCGGGTCAATGGGGGCGGAACCACCGAAATTCATGAACTCCACACCATATTTCTCGGCAAACTCTCCCTTGATTTTCCAGAAAGGTTCGCTGTTCGTCTTGTGGGGGACGCCGTGTGAAGCGTTGTCATATTTGTAGTAACCGCGTCCCTTGCGGGTTTTAAACCAGGCTGCGTTCGGCACTTTCTTTTCATTTTCACCCAGGATTAGAGCTACAACTGTGCGCGTTACCGCTTCCCATTCGCTGCCGTTTTCTGTACCTACTACTCGCCATCCGTGAGCTTCGAACCATTCCTTTGGTGTTCCGTACACAACACTACTCACCGTGTGGGGATCGATACCGTAATCGTTCCAATCAACCAGCAGATACAAGTTGTCTAAACCTAATCCCCAAGCTGAGTTTTGAGTTTCATGAACCACGCCAGGAGTTAAACCGGCTTCCCCTTCTACTGCGAAAACTTTCACTCCAGCTGCTCCTGCCCGCTTGAGGGCAAGCGCCTCACCTGCAGCCGCGGGGTTGCCGTGCCCAGATGGACCGGTATTGAACTTCAAAAAGAGTGTTTTTCCTTCCATCTCGGCATGCCCAGACAGCCCTCCACGCCGGCGGAATTGCAATAGATCTTCCCAGTACAAGGCACGTTCTTCTGCTTTGTGAATCTGGTAGCGTTGGTCTTTGGTTTGCTCGAATTTAATCCGCATGGCTTCGTTGAATAATGCCAATGTGCAGTACAAAAGAGGGATGGTATGACCTCCCGCAAGGACAAAACGGTCGCCAAACTTTTTCTCCGGATGACGGATATCCCAGCGCATCGCACCACTTAATAACAGTGTCACCAGCGGGTAAACTTTTGATCGTGAACCGCCGGGATGTCCGCTCTGGCGGTAATTCAGAATGACATCGATTAAGTTGTCAATCAGATCCTTGATTTTTTCCCAATGAGCGAAATTTTGTGCCAGCTGTTCATATTTCTCTTCCATTGCATCCGTTGGATTGCTTTCCATCGTGTGCTCCTCCAAGGTTATTTTTATGCGCGTGACCAAGCTTCTTGCCAAACTCGTTTCGCATTCGCGATGACCATTTCTGAAGATTCATTTGCGCTTTGTGGTTTGACCTCGAAGCCAATCCAGGGACGCTCAGCGGTGTTTTCTCTGAGGTAGCCAATCTTAAACAGCCCGCGCAGGAACTCTGTTAATTCGGGGACATCATTGCTGCCGCCAGGCCACCCAAACCGGGGGTGCATATCACCATAACCGGGAGTTTGCGGGTCAAGCACGCAATTTCCGACATGGATGTGTACGAGGCAATCTTTCAGTGGTGAAAGCGAGGTTGCAGGTGTCTCATATAAGAGCGGCATGTGACTTAGATCGTACATGAGCCCAAAGTCCGGATAGTCAAGCCGGATGCTTTGACAGAATTCGGCTGCTAAAGTACTGGGGCCGATCAGGGCTTTCTTATCGATTGAGCGATCAAATGTCTCTAGCGTCAGTGCAATTCCTTTTTCTTTGGCGTAGGCAGCCACCTGCTTAACTGATTTACGTAAAGCTTCCAAAGCCTGAGGTCGTTCAGCATCACCTGGGTCAGCGCCAGACAGGAAAGCGACCCTGGCAGCACCCATCTCCTTGGCTTCATCTACATTTCGGTACAGCTGCTCTACTGCTTGCATTCTTTCGCCATCATCCAAGGAATTTAGATTCAGTTTGCCCAACAGCAATGCAGATTGTGCCCCATGACCGACTTGGATGTGGGCGGTTTCCACAATTTGCTTTACTTCTGCCCTTTCAGCTGGATCCTTGATCCAGCCGATCTCAATAGCTCCAAAGAAAGGGTCAGCCGCTATTTTAGCAACAGTATCTGCAATTGGGCCCTCTCCGGTAATTGTGTTGGGGAAAGCCATGAAATGCACGATACTCAGCGTGCAGTAATTTGCCCAATGTTTATCCATGTATATTAGCTCCTTGAAGAATATTCGCTTGATTTGGTACTTAACCTGCCAAAACAGGGTTTTTCGGTTCGTCTCCCTCAAGCACGGCGATTACGTCTTCGACGATCATAGCCATCCGCAGTAAAGCTTCCTCGGTATGCGCGGCCATATGTGGGGTCACCACCACGTTTTCAAGCTGCAAGAGCGGATTATTGGCAGGTAGAGGTTCTGATGCATATACATCCAATCCAGCCCCGGCAATTGTACCGTGCTGCAGTGCCAGGATCAAAGCTGCTTGATCAACGACCGCACCGCGTGACGAATTGATCAGGAAGGCGGATGATTTCATTCTGTTCAGTGCTTGTGCATTGATTATTTCTCGGGTTGCAGGTACTAGCGGAAGGTGAATGGAGACGAAATCCGACGTTTCCAGCAGCTGTTCAAGTTCAACCCGTACAGCCCCGAGTCCTTGTTCTGCCTCCGGATTGGACACGATATCGTAGTAGAGCACCGGCATGTGTAATCCTCGATGGCAGAGTTCAGCCACCCGGTAGCCAATCCGCCCAATGCCTACGACGCCCAATGTCTTGCCCAGCAGCTCGACTCCGGTCAGTCGGTAGCGAGAGTCCCAATCACCATTGCGCAGGTCTCGGTCTGCTTGCAGTATGCGCTTTGCCAGGATGATCATCATGCCCAGGCACTGCTCGGCTACCGATTCAACGTTGGCTTCTGGTGTATTGACGACTTTGATGCCTAACTCTTGGGCTGCATACAAATCAATTGCTTCGACCCCTGTACCGTGCCGGGCAATTACTTTTAGATTGGGTGAGGCTTCCATCAGCCCTCGATCAACCTTTCCGTTTGCCCGGATGATGATGCCCTGTACCTCAGAGACATTATTAAGCAGGTACTCCGGCTCCAAGCTGTCTGCCATGCGCACCTCGGCATGCTGTGCGAGCAGTTCAACTGCTTGAGAATGGATAGGTTCAAATAACAGTACGACCGGTTTGGACATCTATGCTGCCTCCTGCTCTCGCCGGTTGTGTGAAATCTGTTTACCCACGAGAATCGTATCCCTTCCTAGCGGTGAACACACATACGCGGTCCACGTGACTCGTTGCTCATCTCTTGGTATACCGTCTTCCACTCCAGGTATTCATCAATCGCAATTGAGCCCTGCTCCCGTCCAATGCCGCTCTGTTTCATGCCGCCATAGGGTGCCTGCAGCATGGAACCATGGATATCATTGATCCAAATCGATCCAGCCTCCATGCGTTTCGCGGCCAAATAGCAGCGCCGGGCATCTGCACTAAAGAAGTAAGAACTTAGGCCAAATATGGTGTCATTGGCGTATTCAAATGCTTTGTCCAGATCGTCATCGATCTTCATGAAGGCCAGTACTGGACCGAACGTCTCCTCGCGCATGACTTCCATACTGTGGTCGCAATCACCCAGCACAGTCGGAGCATAGTAGAACCCTTGCTCACCGATGCGTTCACCACCACAGAGGACCTTGGCGCCTTTGTCTTTAGCATCTTCCACCTGGGATGCAACCCATTTGAGCTGGCGCCCATTTACCAGTGGACCGATATCCACTCCATCATTGAAACCATCACCTACGACAACTCTCGATGCCAATGTGGCGACGTCATTCACCAATTCATCGTAAATGTCTTCATGCGCATAGACGCGGTTCACCCGATTGCACACTTGCCCGGTACTGCGGAAAGCCTGGAATGTCAGTGCTTCGGCTGCCTTTACCAGATCGGCATCATTCCAAACGATGCATGGACATTGCCCCCCTAGCTCCAAGGTAACGCGCTTGATATCCTCAGCTGCCGCCTTCATGACCTGCTGCCCACCAGCAACACTGCCGGTAAGAGCAGCTTTTCGAATCAAAGGATGTCTTACCAGCGCTTCTCCGGTACGGCCTCCTGGTCCGGTAACAACGTTCAGCACGCCGGGTGGAAAACCAGCTTCCAATACAGCTTGGGCCATGCGGATTGTTGCCAGAGGGGTATCGGATGATGGTTTCGCTACGACAGTACACCCAGCTGCCAGGGCTGGACCGATCATCCGGCTGAGAAGGTGCAGCGGGTCGTTCCATGGGGGTATGGCGGCGATAACCCCCATAGGATGGCGCAGCACGTACACGAACTTATCGCGCGCATCTGACTCCAGGACCTTACCGGTGATGCGGCGTGCTTCCTGGGCATAAAACTCCATAACGGCGCAGAAACCGTTTACTTCACCCTTTGCCGCCCAAATTGGCTTACCTTGTTCTTGGGTAAGGATACCTGCTATCTCATCGATATTGTCGCGCACAGCCTGGATGAGCTTCATCATCAGCGCTCCCCGCTCTGAAGCGGGCGTATCGCGCCAATCAAGAAAAGCTGCTTGGGCAGTCTTGACTGCCAGGTCAATCTCTTCTGGGCTGGCAATAGGCACCTTCCCGACGATTGACTCTGTTGATGGGTTGAAAACTTCTACATACTCTCCTGAGGCGCCTTTGACAATTTCACTGCCAATTATCATCGGGTAGGCTTCGATTTCTTTATTGGCTTCCATTGATCTCTCCTCACAGTTCTTAGTTGATGTTTATGTTCATGTTGTCTTCACTTGAAGCAATCAATCACCTAGGGGCGAAGTATCACCTTAAGTGCATCTCGACTCCCAGACGTTAACTGTTTAAATCCGGTCTCAAACTGTCCCAGGGGTAATTCACCGGTAATTAGCGGGCGTATGTTCAGCCTACCGGTTTGCATTAAACCATCCAGCTCCTTCCAGGTATCCCACATGTGCCGTCCTGCAACACCACGCACGCGCACTTGTTTTAGGATCACATTAAAATTGAAATCGAACTCTGGAACTGGTCCGGGGCTGATCCCGAAGAGTGTAACTCGCCCCCCTTTACGCACAACTGCGAAAGCGTCTTTCAAAGCTGCATGGGCGCCAGATATTTCCAAAACCACATCCACACCCATACCATTTGTCTCGGCCAGAATTTTCTCGACGATTTCTTTATCTTCTACTGCATTATATACGGCATCTGCACCCATCTGGCGAGCAACATCAAGCCGTGAAGGCACGATCCCAACCAGCGATACGCTGCTAGCACCGGCAACGTTAGCTACCGCCACAGCCGCTAGTCCGATAGGCCCATCACCAAAGATTACTACGGATTGAGCAGTAACTGGCTCGATTAATGTCGCCTGGACGGCACCACCAACCGGTTCGAGCAGGGCGCCGATTTCTGATGGAACATCTCGAGATAGCCGCCACAATGAGCTCTCAGGCACAGCGATATACTCTGCAAAGCTGCCATCTATTTCATTGCCAAATATTTTCAGGTTTTGGCATATATGCTGTAAACCGATTTGACATACCCCGCATTTTCCACAGACGATATGACTGTCGGCGGTCGCATAGTCGCCAACTTTAAATCCTTTCACTTCCCGGCCCACTGCAACGATCTCGCCGGCAAACTCATGACCGATCGTGAGTGGAGGTTTGATCTTCGATTGGGCAAATGCATCCCAGTTGTAAAAATGGAGGTCCGATCCGCATATCGCGGTGGCCTCCACCTTCATCAGCACTTCATCCGGTTTGTTTTCCGGGATATCGATCTCGACCAGATCCAGTCCCGGAGCGGATCTAATTTTCCTGACCGCCTTCATTTTTTCAGCCATCAGTAGTTCTCCTAATAGAATAGTAGCTCTTATATTAGTTGCAGTTCTTTGAGCAAGTTCTGTAAGCGCTCGCGTTGCGGTTGGCTCATTGGACCAACGGGTGCGCGGCTGGGGCCGCCTTCCAGACCGATCAAATCCAATGCTTCTTTGATTACAACTGGGAAAGTTCCCCAGGTGAAAGCACCCCTGAGCGGGGCCAGGTCCTCTTGGGCTGCTAATGCCCCGGTGAGGTCACCGTCCTGAAGGAGGTCGTAAATCTTTACTACTAATGCGGGTACAACGTTGGCAGTTGCAGCGATAGCACCTTTTGCACCGTGCAGCAGCCCAGAGAAGATCAGCGTATCGCGCCCCATAACTAGAGAAAAATCATCTTGGGTTACTCGCAAGTAATCTTGTGCTAAGGTCAAATCCCCGCTTGAGTCTTTCATTCCCACGATATTCTCGATTTCAGCAAGCCTCGATACCAACCCGGCAGGCATTTTTACACCCGTACGGGCTGGATTGGAATAAAGTAAGATTGGCAATTTTGTGGCTGCTGCAATCGCGCGGAAATGCTGATATAGCTCTTCCTCATTTGGATTTATAAAGAATGGCGTCAGTACAGAAACCGCATCGACGCCGATTGCCTCTGCTCTTTGGGTAAGATTGATCGCTTCTCGTGTTGTTACCGCGGCTGTCCCAGCGTATACAGGTACGCGTCCATTGGTCTCTTCTGCCACAATTTCCCATACCTGCTGCTTCTCCTCAGCTGTAAACGCCCAAAATTCGCCCTGGCTACCGATCGCAAAAACGCCATGGACACCGTTCTTGATTAAGAAATTCGTCAGCTTGCGAAGAGCGGATTCATTGATATTGTCTGCCTCGGTCAATGGGGTCACCATTGCGGGGATGATTCCATATGGTTGCAGCATATTTTTCTCCGTACTTTCTTGTAGTATTCGATATGATGGATTACCAGGCTGTATAACCGCCATCTACAACTAGTATATTCCCGGTCACAAATTTTGAGGCCTGAGAAGCCAAATAGATGACGGCACCAGCCAAATCGGTTCCTTCGCCAAATCGTCCCATGGGAACTCTCCCGACCAATTCGTCGTAAAATTCGCGATTAATATTCTTCAAGCGATCTGTCATTGGGGTGACCATGTAGCCTGGTGCGATGGCATTGACCCGAATGCCGTGAGGAGCCCATTCAACTGCAAGCGAGCGCGTCATAGCTATTACACCGCCTTTTGTTGTGCAGTAGTGGCTGTTGTAGCCCCCGCGATTGCCGATCAGTCCAGATATTGAGGCGATGTTAATGATTGATCCTCTGCTGGCATTGTCGATTAAGTGCTTCGCCATCCAACGGGTGCATTGGTAAGTGCCTCCCAAATTGACCCGCAGCACCCGCTCCCAGTCGTCCTCTTCAAGTTCTTCAAATGGTGCTCGACTAGTGACCCCGGCATTGTTTACGAGAATATCTATATGTCCTAATGTATCGACCGCAAGCTTAATGCCAGCTTGGACTTGTTCAGCTTCCGTTACATTGATTTGGGCTGCAACTGCTTTGCATCCCATGGCCTGGATCTCAGCAGCTGCAGCTTGAACGTCTTCCAAGTTAATATCAAAGAGGGCAACAGCCGCACCGGCTTGAGCTAATGCAGCTGCCATCGCCCTGCCTAACCCGCGCCCAGCACCGGTGACAATTGCACCCCGGCCACTTAGGCCGAATAGTTTTTCCAGGACAGAAGTGTGTGAGTGGGCTTTACGGGTCTCATCAGGGTTCATAACCTGCCTCCTGCTTTCTGAGAAACGGTATGTACGTATATACTGCGTTTGATGGATAAGGAATGGCATGCCCAGAATGTAGGGCAACTGGTAACTGACCCGTGTGTTAATATGTTACATGTAAAATGTAAAATGTTACAATTCATTATAAAGAGGGGTGCTTTCTTTGTCAATACCACCCTCCCAATATGCCCAATTTTCTAGCCGGTATGACCACGTCTGACGGAAGTGATTTGTGCCATAACTTCAAGGGCGGTTTCCTCTGGTGTGCACCCCCCTAAATCGATCCCAATCGGCGCATGTAATTGGTCGAGTAGGGCTGGCGATATCCCTGCTGCAAGCAACCGCTGCCGGCGTTTTTCATGGGTCTTACGGCTGCCTAATACCCCAATATAGAATACGTCACTTTCCAGTACCACTTTCAGCGCAGGGTCATCGATCTTTGGGTCGTGCGTCAGCACTGCAACCGCGGTTGAGCTGTTTAGAGAGATTTGTTCCAGAGCACGATTTGGCCAGGCTTGGATTAATTGGTCAACCTCTGGGAAACGCTCTTCGGAACCGAATACTTTGCGTGGGTCAATGACGATCGTATGGTAGCCCAATGCCTTCGCTAGGGCGCTGAGTGTGATCGCGATATGCACACCACCGACCATCACCAGCACTGGTGGAGGGGGGATCACGTCAATAAACAAACGTACTTTTTCGCCAGCTCCGGTTTCTACTTCTTGATCACCAGAACGGTTATTGAGTAGAGCTTCTGCAGCAATTTTTATAGCGATCTCATCCAAATCAGGATTAATCGAGCCGTAGGTGTGTTCCTTGGTATGGAGTAAGGTTTTACCGATCATCACCAAGGGACCTGCAATCACGGTAACTACGGCACTTACTACGCTGGCACTGAGCTGGTTTTGAATGGCGATCAGCAATTCTGGATTGACTTTGGTAACAAATACTTCGATACTGCCACCGCATGCCAAACCAACCTCAAAGGCTGTCTCGTCGGCAACACCAAAATTCAACAGTTTTGAGTCTCCTGTCGTTAAAATTTGGATACCAGCATCTATTACTGCGCCTTCGACGCAGCCGCCGCTAACGGAGCCAGCGATTTTTGTGTTGCTGGTAAACGCCATTTTCGCCCCAACACCGCGTGGTGATGATCCCCAGGTACTGACCACCGTCGCCAGGGCCACATCTTCACCGGATTCTTGCCACCTTCGGATATCTTCAATTACTTCCAGCATCTCGTTTCTCTCAATTTTGGTCTCCCATAGTTTCAATATAGCCGCTTCTAGGGTGAGCTATTGACAATGCAATTAAATCTTGGTAACATATCACATGTAAAATATTACATTTTACCAACTTCTCTTTTTATGTATGCCCTGATCCACTATCTTGACGATATCTAGATCCCATGGATAACCCCCCGACAACCGTGGAGTATCCCGCCCTTAATCGCTTGGATTTAACAGATCAAGCCTACAATATTTTAAGGGAAAGGATACTAAAGCGTCAAATGCAACCGGGTGAAAAAATTTCAGTAGAGACAGTTGCCAGCGGGCTGGGTGTCAGCCGGACGCCGGTCGTAAACGCTCTCAAGCTGTTAGAGGGTGATGGTTTGGTAGAGATCCGCCCACGCCGAGGAACCTTTGTAACCGAAGTCACTAAACGAGATGTTGCTGAACTTTTTGAAATCCGCCTGCTGATTGAACTGTATGCAGCTGAAGAATTGTTTAGAAAAAACAAGGTTCAACAATTGCTCCAAGGATTCGCGCCATACTTAGACCGTATGCAGGCAGCGATTTCAGAAGACGATTATGTTGATTATGAAGCATTTATCTCCGGGGACCGGGACCTGCATACACTGATAGTAGAGCAGTTAGGCAATCAGCGCCTTTTCACAATCTACAATGAATTGAATATCCATATGCGCATCGCTCGCGCCCACTACTCAGATACAGTTGAGAATGCACTGCAAGCCCAGGTTGAACATCAAGCCATGGTAACAGCCCTTGAAGCAGAGGATCTCGAGGCGTTGAAATCTGCCCTAAGAGCCCATATAGTCAATGTGAAAGACCGAATGATTGAATTAATTGAGGATCTTGGTGGCAAGTTGTAATGGATTTATTGTAAAATGCTATCTCACCGCAATAGCCCAGTGCTAGCGGAATATCAACCGTTATAAATGGCAGCGGTGTAAATCTCCAACCTTTCGACCTTTTTGGGTGATTTTGATTTGATAAGTAGTAAGAAATGAATCAACCTAATTACACTACAGTTTCAGAGACCCACCCATTGCTTCATTCGACCCGCAGTATGTAAAATGTGTTCTCATAAATAGATAGATACTGGAAATAGCGACATCTTAATTGAACCATGAATTATAAGGTCACCTTCGAATGAAGCAGAGACAGCATGTAGGAGAAGAGATTACTAGGAGCACGGAATGAAATTTGGTGTCAATACTTTTGTCTGGGTATCACCTTGCACGACATCTGCAGTTAAAGACCTGGCTCCCAAAGTGAAGGATTTAGGTTTTGATATACTCGAGATTGCCTGCGAAACCCCAGAGTTAATTAATGCTTCACAAGTCAAAAATGACTTGAAGCAGAACCATTTAATGCCAATTGTTTGTGGTGCTTTTGGACCAGACCGGAATATTTGCAGCAGCGACCCGCAAATCGTTGAGAATGCCAAGGTCTATATCCGCTGGCTCATTGACACGGCGGACGAAATCGGTTCTCCGGTTGTATGCGGGCCTATGTATTCGGCTGTCGGTAAAGAGCATATCGAAGATGAACATGTTCGGAAAGCAGAATGGGATCTCTCTGTGCATGGTGTTCGCCAAATGGCGCAATATGCCAAATCAAAAGATATCAAGCTCGCGCTCGAAACACTAAACCGATTTGAGACGGACATGCTTAATGTTGTCTCGCAAGGTCTTGAGTTTATAGATCAGATCGGTATGGACAATGTAGGCTTACATCTGGATACCTTTCACATGCACCTGGAAGAAAAAGACAGTGGTGATGCTATCCGACTGGCGAATGAGAAAATCTATCATTTCCATGCTTGTGAGAATGACCGGGGAGTCCCCGGTACTGGTCAAGTGCATTGGAATGAGGTTGCCAAGGCTTTGAAAGATGTGAATTATGATGGACCAGTCGTGATCGAATCATTCACGTCACAGGTAAAGGAAATTGCACGCGCAGTGTCAATCTGGCGCGAGATTGCCCCAAGCCAGGATGCTATCGCTATGCAAGGATTGAAATTCCTAAACTCCCTTCTGACTTGAGCAGCACCTTGATGAGACGAGTTTAATATGATTCCTGAAAATTACAATATAGACAATGAAATAACCAGTAATCAAATGCCTATTATGGAAGCTCGTGATATTTCCAAACAGTTTCCCGGCGTTAAGGCATTGAATAATGTCTCCCTGCAGTTTTTTCCAGGCGAGGTTCACGCGATTGTCGGTGAGAACGGTGCGGGAAAATCCACCTTGATGAAAATTATGGCGGGGGCATATATCCCTGATTCAGGGGAAATCATTCTTCAAGACCAAAAAGTCTCATTTTCTCACCCGCAAGAAGCCCAAGAACAGGGCGTTAGCATCATATACCAGGAGTTTAATTTACTCCCCGAGCGAACAGTTGCTCAGAACATATTCCTAGGTAGAGAACCGCGAAAATTCGGAGTACTGGATGTTAGCGGGTTAAATAAAAATGCAGCTGTAGTCCTAAAAGAACTGGGAGCAGATCAGATAATCTCGCCATCAGCCTTGTGCAGTACACTATCCGTTGCAGAACAACAGATCGTGGAGATTGCAAAGGCCATCTCGTTTGATTCCAAAGTCCTCATCATGGATGAGCCCACAGCATCATTAACTTCAGTAGAAGTGAAAATACTCACTGACCTTATAGCAAAGCTGAAGGCTCGTGGCATGGCGATAATTTTTATCTCCCATCGCTTGATAGAAGTATTCGATATCGCCGAAAAGATCTCGGTTTTAAAAGATGGGGAATTAGTGGGCACTGCCATGACGAAAGATGTGACACCAGAACAGATTGTGTTCATGATGGTCGGTCGCACGCTTGATCATTACTTCCCTCCGTTGGGTGCCCCGGAGGATTTTGGCGAGGTGGTATTGAGGGTTAAAGACGCTTCCAACCAAATATTAACAGACATCAGCTTTGAGCTTCGCAAAGGAGAGGTTTTAGGTGTCGCGGGATTGCAGGGATCAGGACGTACAGAATTGGCTCAATCAATATTTGGTGTGGTGCCATTTAAAACAGGCAAAATGGAGCTTTATGGCAAAGCCATCGCGGTAAAAAGCCCTGCGAGGGCGATCAAGAACAAGATGGGATTTGTCACCGAAGACCGGAAATCGGAAGGAATTGCCCCAAGACAATCGATTAGAGATAATATGCTATTAACCGTCCGGGCTGTTCAACCTTTATTCGGCCTCATCTTCAGGAATGGGATCAGCAATTCTCGTAAACTCGTCCCCATGCTAGGAGAACAGGTCGATATTAGAACCGACTCATTTAATCGCGAAGCACAATACTTGAGTGGTGGAAATCAGCAAAAAGTAGTGCTTGCCAAGTGGTTGGCTTCAGATGCGGAGGTGTTCATTTTTGATGAGCCAACCCGCGGTATCGATGTGGAATCAAAGGCAGGTATCCACGATATGATTCGAGCATTGACAAAAAAGGGCATAGCAGTATTGATGATATCGTCTGAATTGCCAGAAATCATAGGGATGAGCGATCGAGTACTTGTCATGGCAGATCATAGGGTTGCTGGAGAACTTCCCGCAAATTCTAGTGAACAAGAGATCATGCTGCTGGCTACCGGTCATATAAACAATGAGCATTCAGAGATGAATAACTCAGTGGGAAGGGAATGACATGACAACCGCTACTGTCTCCAATAGCTGGTTAAGACGAACCACGCGTTCTATCCATATACCCCCAGTTTATCTTTTCTTGATCGTTATTTTCTTGGTCAGCGGGTTGTTGGATCAGATATTATCAGATGGTCAAATACTATCAAATCCAGCAATTATGCTGAACATCATTGTCCGATCTGTTGCCTTGGGAATTGTTGCAGTCGGCCAAACCTTGGTGATCATTGGTGCATCCATTGACCTTTCTGTCGCTTTTACAATCAGCATCACAGCCGTAATGTCCTCATACATCATGCAGGGTGAAACCGCCAATGTTCCAATAGCGATTCCTGCTGTTTTAGGAATCGGAGTGATTATCGGGCTGGCAAATGGGCTGATCATTACGAAACTAAAGGTCAACCCCTTTATTGCCACTCTCGGTACAGCCTTGATCATCAAAGGGATCATCAATGCCACATTTTCAAACTATACTGGCAGTGTTCCACAAAGTTTTGAATACTTCGGTTACGGCACCATTGGTCCCATACCTGTATCCATCATCATCATGTTAATCGTAGTCCTGGTGGGATGGTTCCTGCTAGCCCGGACAAAATTTGGGGCTCATCTTTATGGTGTCGGTGGAAATTCTGAGGTTGCCCGCCTCTCCGGTGTTAGAACCGATCGTGTCTTGATCGGCGCACATGTCTTTTGCAGTATGACCGCAGTTGTGTCGGGATTTTTTTTAGTCAGTCTCATGCGATCAGGGGCCCCCTGGGTTGGGCCGAATGGATTATATGATCTGGAATCAATAGCCGCAACGGTTATTGGGGGAACAGCTCTCTCCGGTGGGAAAGGAGGAGTATGGGGTACGCTCGCCGGAGTTTTGATCTTCGGCATTCTGGACACTACTTTTAACCAGCTGGGGGTGAATCCATATCTCAAAATGGTCCTGCGAGGTGCGATCATTGTTTTAGCCGTAGCAAGCTACACGATACGCTCGAAGGCAGAAGTGGCTTAGGAATGGATCGAATATGACGACATCTACCGTAACTTCTCGAGGAGGGATATCTAATATCCTCCAGAATACATGGGGTGGGATTAAGAAAATCCCCCCAGTCTACCCCGTCTTCTTTCTCATCTTTATTGTATTAGGATTTCTCAATCCTGTTAAATATCAATCAATGAATGGGATTATGACATTTTTCCGAACGGCTTCGCCTTTGGCAGTGCTTGCAATAGGTGAGATGTTTGTCCTAGCGATAGGTGGTTTCGATCTATCTGTTGGAGCCATTGTTACTTTTGTGGTCCTGGTGAGCTCAAAACTGCTGGCAAATGATCCTGCGAATGCATTTCCCGCCATAATGATCATGTTGGGATTTGGTCTATTAATTGGACTGGTGAATGGTTTGATTGTCAGTTTTCTGAAGATTCCTTCTTTTATTACCACGCTTGGAATGATGTTACTTGTTCGTGGTGGTGCTTTGTATTATGTCGGTGGAGCACCGCAAGGCTATTTGACGGATAACTGGCGTGCTTTTGGCAGAAATTACATTGAAAATGTTCCTATATTTGGCAGGGTCCCTTATGCACTGATCATAATGATTGTTATTGGGATCATTTCATACATCATATTCAGCCGCACAAATTATGGAAAGCAAATCCTGGCTATAGGCGACAATGTCCGTGCAAGCCTGTTATCAGGCGTAAGGGTCAAGTTGGTACGCGTGATCACCTTCATTGTTTGTTCATCCTTTGCAATTATTGGAGGGATAATGATCGGCGGGTATGGTGGTGTGAATGTTACGATTGGGGAAGGACTGGAAATGCAGGCAATAGCTGCCTGCGTAGTTGGTGGCGTCTTGTTAGGTGGAGGCAAGGGCTCAGTGCCCAACGTCATTTTTGGTGCATTTACCCTGCAAGCGATTGTTAACTTGCTCAACTTGCTTGGACTACCCAAACCTTACACAGATGTTGTTCAAGGTATGATCATCATTGGTGCTGTTGCTTATGTCGGTTTGACTTCACAGAAGAAACAGTAAATCGGTATTACCTCCTCGCAACCCCAATGATCTGATAGAATTACCAGCGAGAGCAGATGTATAAACAGGAGGTGCGCATAAGAAAAATTGTTTGTGTAAAGCAAGCACAGATTGGTTGATATAAATTCTTAGATATTTGTGGAGGAGATTTACAAATGAAAAAGAGTATGTACTTAATCGTTTCGTTGTTAGTTGCTATGAGCATGATGTTAGCGGCATGCCAGACAGCTGCCACTGAAGCCCCTGCAGTAGAAGAACCTGTAGTAGAGGAACCTGCAGTAGAAGAACCAGCTGCAGCGGGAAATCCTGGTCTTCAGATGGAGTCAGCCACTGTAGCACCGCAGTTCTGGAGCGAAGAAGAATATAATAAAGAAAAAGAACTGATGAGTGCTTCGCCGCTGAATCCAGATGCCCCCATTTACTTGCAATACCTTGTGGATAGTTCTACGGACATCAGCGAATATCCTCAATATGCCGATTTCGCTGCGAAGGAACCCCCATACAATGTCTGCTTCTCCAATGCTGGCGTTAACAATCCCTGGCGTGTAGTTGGATACATTGATATTCGAGAGCAGGTTGAAGAACTCCGAGCCGAGGGTTTGGTAAATAACTTCTATCACTTAGATGCCCAGGGCAACGATGCCAAGCAGATCTCTGACATCCAGGATATCATTAATACCCCTGGTAAATGCGATGTCTTAATCGTAGCCTCCAACACAAGTGAAGCCCTGACTCCTATCGTTGAGAAAGCTTGCGAAGTCATGCCTGTCGTCCAGTTTGACCGCTATGCTCAAACCGACTGCCCAGTCGTTTCCGAACGGACAATTGGTGGTTATGCCTTCGGCATCTCTGGTGCACAGTTTGTCGTAGACAACCTGCCTGAAGGCGGTAACGTGCTTGCTTTCCGCATCCTTCCTGGTGTTGATGTGCTAGAGCACCGTTGGGGTGCAGCCCGTAAGATTTTCGAAGAGAACCCGCAACTCAACATCATTGGTGTAGAATTCGTCGGTTATGACTCCTTCAAAGCCAACACCGTTGTCTCCGACTATCTAGCAAAATTCGGAACCATTGATGCAGTCTGGATGGATGCTGGCGGTACTGCTGTAACCATCCTGGAAGCCTTCAAGGATGCTGGGGCTCCCTATCCAAAGGTAATGGTTGGAGAAGATCAGCAAGACTACCTGGCGTATTGGAAGGAAAACAACCTGACTGCCATTGCTCCCACCTTCCCAACATTCCAGTGGCGCACAGCAGTATTATCTGCCGTCATGTTCCTGCAGGGCGAGACTGTCCAGCATAGCTGGTACCTGCCCCAACCGGATGTCGTTGCAGCCAACTTGGATCAATACGAAAATCCTGAAATGCCCCCGCTGCACTATGCGTTGTGCGGGTGCGAAGATATGACGAACTACCCAGATTCCTGGAAGACACCCGACATCAACAAATACGTCGACACTCCATAATTTTGAATTTGGCAGCTTTCTAGATTTGAGCCCGCTCGACTTTCGGGCGGGCTCAATCTTTTAGTAAACGAGTAACCATGAAAGGAGTTCGTTATCCATGATCGAGATCGGTTTTCATACGGATGCGTTTAACAGTAGCTATTGGAATTTTGAGCAGTGCCTCCAGTGGGCGCAAAAGAATGATGTCCATTGGATCGAATGCGGCATGATTGATGGCGTTAGTTGGATTCACGGTCTGGGTTACCAACCGCATGTTGCCATGTGGGAAGAACCCATGATGTGGCGTGAAAAAGCCGCGGAATATGGGGTTCGTTTTTCACAGATCGACGCTGCGTTCCCAATGTCATTGCCAGAAGGCTCATCTTTAGGGGTGGAGTATGCGATACGCACTATCCGCTGGGCACATCTTGCGGGGTGCAAGCACATCGATACCACTGATGACCGCTTCGCTCCGAAAGGTCTTTCCAATGACGAAGCTTTAGAAATGATGAAGCGATCTTATGGTCAAATCTTGGAAGTTGCAGAGCGTTATAAGATGATCATCAATATCGAACCGCATGGTTACTACACCACCAAACCTGAGTATATGGAAAAAATGCTTGCCTTTGTTGATAGCCCATATCTTCGTATGAATATGGATACTGGAAATACATTTATTGCTGGACAAGATCCAGTGGCTTTCCTGCAAAAATTTAAACATAAAGTCAGTCATGTGCATGTGAAAGACGTGAGTGAATCTCTATCTGCCTCGTTGCGCGGCGAGTTAACCGGGATCGCGGTCAGCCAATGTGCGATCGGAGACGGTGTAAATGTTGAGAATATTAAGAAGTGCTTTGATATTCTCGTTGACATGAATTACGATGGCGTAGTCAGCCTGGAATGTGAAGGGCAGGGTGGACCCATGATCGAGCAAAGCCTTGCTTTTGTGCGCGAAATTGTCGCGGACGCGAATAAACGGATGTCAGGATAGAAAAAGGTAAACCATAATTTCAACCAAATGCTGAGGACAACTACATGGGAAGAATATATCTAGGTATCAACATGGAATTCGTTCGGCACCACGACAAACCATTTGCCTGGGGTGTTGAAAAAGCAGCTGAGATCGGTTATCAATACATTGAACCCATGGTCCATCTTGGACGTGAGCTTCTCAGTGAAGCGCGCTATTTCCATAGTGTATCAATGTATGATGATCCTCGCTGGGTAAAAGAGTTGTGTGACGCGAATAATATCAAATTGTCCGGACTATCGTCCCATACCCCTCTCTGCAAACCGGAGATCAGTGTTGAGTATTTGAAGCAAGCTGTCCGCTGGGCATCAGATGCTGGAGCCCCTGTGGTGAACACGGATGAAGGGCCTAAGCCTGAATGGACCACCAAGGATATGGACTACTCATTGATGACTTACACGCTCACAGAAGCCTCGATGGTCGCTGAGCGTTATGGCGTCAAGATCGGATTGGAACCTCATCAGCAATACACCAAATCTCTAAAGGGTTTAGACAGCATCTACGATCTCGTGAAATCTCCAGCCATTGGGATCAATTATGACACGGGTAACAGCTACCTTGCTGGAACAGATGACACCTACGAGTGGCTGGATCATGTTGTTGACCGCCTGGTTCATCTGCACGCAAAGGACATCAGCTTTTCACAGAGCGATGAAGAGCGTGGCAAAGTGACGGGAACGCCGGTCGGATGCGCTTGTGGAGATGGTGTTGTAGATTGGAATCGGGTCATTAACAGCGTCAAGAAATGCCCAAATGATATTGTATTTAGTGTTGAATGCGGCAACGTGCCTGATGCGATCCGCAGTTTTGAGTATTTAAGTAAATTGATCTAAAAGAGCAAATCGCTTCTTTACGAACCATATCGTCAGGTGTATTCTTCTCCTGGTGGCCATTACAGCCTGCAGGATATGATAATTCCGCGATAGGTATTGGAGTTCATGCAACCTGCCATGTTGGACTTTGCCCCAAACATCAGCTGGTTATTTCCTGAGTTGCCTTTCAAAGAAAGATCAGCCGAGGTTGCAAAACTGGGTTTTACTGGCATTGAGTTTGGATTTCCCAGTCATGCTGATCTTGATTCACTCCGTTTTACCAGGGAAGAACTGGGTTTGGATATCGTATTATTCAATCAGGATGTACCAGTGTGGGATAGTGTGAACCGGGGCTATTTGGTTGACCCAACCCGACGAGATGAGTTCCGGCATACATTCGACGAAGCGCTGCGGATTGCTGGCTGGCTAGCGGTTAATAAAATCATGCTTCCTGCCGGTGTGGAGTTGGTGGATAAGCCACGCCAGGAGCAGCGCGATTGCATGATCGAGAACCTGGAGTATGCAGCACCATTGGCAGCTGATGCCGGAGTGTTGCTGACAATTGAAGCCCTCAATCCGATGGATAATCCCGGATATTTTTTAACGACCAGCCAGGAGGGCATCGAGATAGTCAAGGTGGTCAACCACCCAAATATTCGCTTCCAATTCGATACCTATCATATACAAATGATTGAGGGAGATCTACCACAGAAAATTGCTGAAAACAGCGAGTGGATCGGTCATATCCAGTTTGCCGATTTTCCGGGTCGCCACGAACCTGGTACCGGTGAGTTGGACTTTACGCATCTCTGCTCGGTGATTAAAAACGCAGGTTTTAAGGGGTATATCGGACTCGAGTACGTCCCATTAGCAAGCGGAGAAAACGCGCTTTTGTGGGCCTCAAGAAACAATGCAAGCATAACATGTTGAAGATTTAATGGGAGTGGTGATCGATGATAACAAAGCTAAATATTAAACCTCAAAGTGGACACCAATCCATTTTTCAAATTGGCGAGGACGAGATTACCTGGCTTGGCTTAGATATCCTACGTTTAGCACCAGGCGAAACCTGGCAAGCGGAAGTTCAGGATGAAGAAGCGGCTCTCATCGCGCTATCTGGCCGTTTCTCGGTTGAGGTCAATAACGGTGCAAAATCTGCTTGGAGTGGAGTTGGCGGGCGCGCAGATATATTCAGTGCTTCACCTTGGGCAGTATATGCACC
>JBFENN010000001.1:0-47845 GCA_041551115.1 Anaerolineales bacterium | reverse complement strand
GGGATTAATGCTCTGAGGCCAATCCTGATTTAGAACGAACAAGTTATAATGCAGCAATATTACTGATTGCTTCATAATGATGAAACTGCGCAACATACCCATCTGGAGTGTCCCATTTAGCCTATTAATCATTGCTTTTCTCAGCTATGGTTTATTAATTCCCTGGTTAGGATTTTACTGGGACGATTGGCCTTCGATATGGTTTTTGCACTTCCTGGGACCAACCGGTTATGAAGATGTATTTTCTTCTGACCGTCCTCTATTAGGTCAACTATTCAAGCTTTCATCCTCCCTGTTAGGTGAAAGCCCAGTAGTCTGGCAGAGTTTTGGATTACTGACTCGCTGGTTTAGCAGTATTGCTTTGTGGTGGATGCTGCGTGCATTATGGCCCAAAAAAATCCTACAAGCAACTTGGGTTGCCTCTTTATATGTAGTCTACCCTGGTTTCAACCAACAATTTATCTCTGTTACCTACAGTCATGTTTTCATCGTACTGATCTTATTCTGGCTATCGATGGGAGCTATGGTATGGGCAATCCGGAAACCCCATTTTTTCTGGCCTTTGACTATCTCTTCCCTACTACTTTCAGCATATAGCTTATTTACGGTTGAGTATTTTTTTGGGTTAGAGCTTATACGTCCGGTGTTAATCTGGATATCCTTGGCTAGGAGAAATTTCCAGCACCGCACTCGTCTGGGAAAGACTTTACAGATCTGGCTGCCGTATTTAGCCCTGGTTATCTGTTTCTTAATTTGGCGAACCCTTTATACCGAAACACCACGCGGGCAGGTAGATATTATCAGCAAACTTCTAGCTAATCCAGTTTGGACTATGCTGCAATTAGCTAAAGAAATAGTCTTTGACGTCTACCTAACAGGAATTCATGCATGGGGACAGACATTTAATTTTTTCAAACTGGCCAATTTTGGGGTGTTGACGACGATAGTATATGCTCTCCTGATCCTAATAGTTGGTGGAGCAACATTCTTGTACTTGTGGATGTTAAGAACGCCAAGCAAAGAAGTGTTGAACACATCTCCATACACAAAACGTTGGGGCTGGCAAGCGTTAGGAATAGGGCTATTATCATTACTCCTTGCGGGGTGGCCGTTCTGGGCTACAAATCTACCCATCACGCTGACATTTCCTTGGGACCGGTTCACTTTGCCGATGATGTTTGGAAGCAGTTTGATCATTGTGGGAGTTATTGACTTAATCGCAAAGAAAAGGTTCCAAAAAACAATTTTGATTGCCATGATCATCAGCATGGGGATAGGCTGGCAATTTCGCAATGCCAACATATTCAGAAGAGAATGGAATTATCAAGCGGCAATGTTCTGGCAGTTATCATGGCGAGCTCCATTTGTTGTTCCAGGAACACTATTCCTGTCATCGGAGTTGCCATTTTCTTTTTTTAGTGACAATTCATTAACTGCACCGCTCAATTGGGTTTATGCACCAGAAAATATCCAAGTTCCTATGGACTATATGCTTTACGCAATAGAATCTCGCTTGGGGAAGGGACTACCAGATCTTAAGCCCGGGATCCCTATACACGAATCATACCGAGCAACTTACTTCGAAGGAACTACATCCCAAGCTCTTGTTTTTTATTACACTCCACCGGGATGTGTAAAAATTCTAGATCCAAACGTGGATCAAAAACTACCCCAGAAACCTAAATATATTGGTGACGCCATGGGACTCTCAAATCCTGCACTGGTAATAGCTCATGAATCCCAAAATAGTGCATTACCCAACCCGGAATTCTTCGGAAGCACTCCAGAATCGGATTGGTGCTATTATTACGAGAAAGCTGATTTGGCTAGATATGCTGGAGATTGGGAGATGATCCTGGCAATATCAGATATGGCAATGAATTTAGGTCAGCGCTTGTACGAAGTGAATGCCCCAGAATATCTTCCTTATATCGAAGCTCACGCTCAAGCGGAGCAATGGGACCGAGCCGTCGAAATTTCTAAAACAGCGTACCGATTAAACCCGCGTATGCAACGTATTCTATGTGATACTTGGGAGCGAATTAGTAAATCAACGAAATCAACAACCCAACAAAATGAAGCTATTCAAGAAATGTACCGGACTCTGTCCTGTGCAAAATTATAGGTAAAATATACAAACAAATCCTTCCAATAGAAAAAATAATTCCTACATCGTCCAGTGTACATGATCTATTGCGCTCCAGCGATGAGGTAGAACCATAAATTATCTTCACCCATAAAATGCATAATATTTCGGTTATTATTCCGGTTTTTAACAGCGGTCCTATGCTACAAAAGCTTATTCAGCGGCTTGGAGCTGAACTACCAAATTTATGCGAGGAATTTGAAGTAATTTTGATCAATGACGGGAGTCTAGATGATAGCTGGCGGATCATCACAGAACTTCAGATTGATTATCCATGGATGGTTGGGATAAACTTAATGCGCAACTACGGTCAGCACAATGCATTGCTTTGCGGTATCCGTTTAGCGCAACATGAATACATAATCACAATGGATGACGACTTACAACATCCTCCAGAGGAGATTGGCAAGCTTATAGTAATGCTTGATGAAGGCTATGATGTAGTATATGGATATCCTGAACAAGAACAGCATGGTTTATGGCGTAATCTAGCATCGCAATTAACAAAATTCGCTTTGCAGAGGACGACCGGAATTGAAACAGCCCGCCGTGTAAGCGCATTTCGAGCCTTCCAGACAAAAATACGGAGGGCATTTAATACTTACCATAATCCATTTGTTTCAATCGATGTACTATTGTCATGGGGAACGAATCGATTCACTGCCGTTCCAGTTCATCATAATACTCGTGAAGTCGGGGGATCCAATTACACTTTCCGTAAATTGGTTGCCCACGCGTTAAACATGATTACTGGGTTTTCAACATTTCCTCTCCAATTCGCCAGTTGGATGGGATTTGCATTCGCTATATTTGGTGGAATCGTACTGCTGTACGTGATCGGTAGATATATTATCTTAGGTGGCAGTGTCCCCGGGTTTCCGTTCTTGGCATCTACAATTGCGATTTTTGCAGGAGTGCAGTTATTTGCCTTGGGTATTATCGGGGAATACCTAGCCAGAATGTACTTCCGTTTAATGGACCGTCCTTCCTACGTCATTCGGGGAAAAACAGACGAACAGGAGGGTTATTCTCTTGGTTGATGATCTACAAGCATGTGAATTTCTCGAATGGGATTCGAGTTTTTTTGGATTAAATATCGGGCGAGTTAATATAAATAGACTATCAAATCACTTGGTTCAGGATATATACGCGTGGAGCCAACGGTATTCCATTGACTGTCTGTATTTTCTTGCAGATAGCAATGATTATGGAACTCACGTTATCGCATCTGAGAATGGTTTTGATTTAGTTGATATCAGGATTGAACTAACTTATTCTATCTCTATGAATCCGGATATAGCCAGTAAAGTAACTGGAGCAGATATTCGCTTATACCAACAAGAAGATCTGGTCTCATTACGTGATATTGCCCGTTCGAATTTCCAAACATCCCGATTTTATACAGATCCTAGATTTCCTGATGAGTTGTGTGATAACCTGTATGAGACATGGATTGAAAAAGCAAGTAAAGGATGGGCAGATGCAGTATTTGTAATCATGAAAATGGACACTGTTGCCGGATTTATCACCTGTCGGAAATTACAAGAGCATAATGAAGGGCAAATCAGCCTCATCGCTGTTGCTCCATCAGCGCAAGGTCAAGGTTATGGTACAGATCTTGTTAATTGCGCGCTAAATTGGTTTTTTACCCAAGGAATAACTGTAGTTGAAGTAGCTACTCAAGGGCGAAATATCAAAGCTCTCCATCTATTTGAACGATGTGGATTTACTACCAGCAGTATCTACCTCTGGTACCATAAATGGTTCACCCATAAGAATTTATAACCTGCATAAATATGGAAATTTCTATACCCTTCAACAAAGTATATCTTTCTGGGAATGAGCTGAAATATATCGAACAGTCCATATCAAACAGTCATGTTTCAGGAGATGGACCATATACTTTGAATTGCCACGATTGGTTGAATGCCTATTTTGACAACTCAAAATCACTGCTGACGACATCAGGCACCCATGCCCTCGAAATCAGTGCTATGCTGCTGGATATCAAGCCTGGTGATGAAGTAGTAATACCTGCTTTTACATTTGTGTCTACAGTGAATGCTTTCGTCCGCCAAGGAGCCAAACCGATATTCATCGATATCCGTCCTGATACCCTCAATCTCGATGAAAACCTACTCGAGGAGAAAATCACACACCGAACTAAAGCTATCGCCGCCGTTCATTACGCCGGTGTAGGCTGTGAAATGGATAAGATCAATAAAATTGCGAATGGTAATAGCATACCAATCATAGAGGACAACGCCCATGGGATGTTTGGACGCTATCGTGGGCAAAAACTAGGTACATTTGGTATCATATCCGCGCTAAGTTTCCACGAAACAAAGAATTTATCCTGTGGGGAGGGTGGAGCATTGATTATCAACAATCCAGAATATATTGAACGGGCTGAAATTATCCGCGAGAAGGGCACTGACCGTAGCAAATTCTTTAGGGGTCAAGTTGATAAATATACATGGGTAGATATTGGATCAAGTTTCCTCCCATCCGATATGCTCGCTGCTTTTCTATTCGCACAATTAGAGGCGAGCGAAGTGATTCAAACAAAGCGGAAATCGATTTGGCACAGATACTACCAGGGATTATGGGATTGGGCTGGCACCAACAATATAGCAATCCCATATGTACCTGATCATTGCGAGCAACCTTACCATATGTTTTATCTATTAATGCCCAGTTTGGAAAATAGAGACGGGCTAATTTCACACTTAAAGAACCACGGAATTCTCAGTGTATTCCATTATTTACCACTCCATCTCTCAAAGATGGGGCAGAAGTACGGCAACGAGGCTGGTAGTTGCCCAGTTACAGAAAACATAAGCGACCGTTTGGTGCGGCTACCATTTTATACAAGCCTGGGAGAGAATGAACAGCAACATGTTATTGATACGATCATATCATTTAACCCGAGATTAAATTAGAATTACTTGCAACCATAAGTACAAGTATTCTCATCATTCAAACTCATGAAAGTCGAGATATTGTCATGATAACCATGTTTAATATTCACCCACTGATAACAATAGTAGCAGCACCAGTGTTGGTTAACCCAGCATACCTAGATCCGGGCTCGGGAAGCTTTATTCTTCAATTGTTATTGGCAACTTTGCTTGGATCAATATTTCTTATCAAAACGTATTGGCGTAAAATCACTGGATTCCTACGTCGTGACCAATCTGAGGATGACGAAGATGAAGCAAACCGAGAATAAGTGAACCGCCATGCACACGGATATCCTAAATAGCTCATTCAGAGATCCCAGTGGGTTCCTGTTCTCTCGTGATGGCAATCTCTATCGCCAGATCAATAAAAGTTACCAAACAAACTATGATTATTTAATCAGCTCGGGGCTCTATCAAAAATTAATCAACAAGCAGCTGCTAATTCCTCACCAAGAAGTTGACATCAAACCACTGATTCTTGACAGTTCATACAAAGTAATTAAACCAGAGAGAATTAAGTTCATATCCTATCCTTATGAGTGGTGTTTTAGCCAGCTCCGAGATGCAGCCCTGATTACCTTGAGGATTCAGGAAATCGCCTTGCAATTTGGAATGTCCCTAAAGGATAGCAGCAGCTACAATATCCAATTCCACAGAGGAAAACCAATTTTGATCGATACGCTGTCCTTTGAAATATACAGAGAAGGACAGCCATGGATAGCATACCGGCAATTTTGCCAGCATTTTTTAGCCCCATTAAGTTTAATGGCATATCGAGATTTTAGGCTGAATCAATTGTTACGCATATATCTCGATGGGATCCCATTAGACCTTACCAGTCGGTTGCTGCCTGCTAAGTCACGCGTGAACTTGCCGGTGCTCATGCACATTCATACTCATGCTGCTTCTCAAAAGCGAATGGCTGGAAAAGAGTTCAGCAGCAAAGGAAAAATGAACCGCACATCGTTTCTTGGATTGCTTGACAGCTTGAAGAGCAGCATCAGAAAATTAAAATGGCGGCCATCCGGAACGGAGTGGGGCGAATACTATCAAGACAACAACTATTCACTGCAAGGATTTAAACACAAGAAAGAACTTGTCGGAGAGTATCTAGACATACTTAAACCCAAGCAAGTATGGGATCTCGGGGCAAATGTCGGGGTTTTCAGCCGATTAGCGAGTGAGAAAGGTGCAATCACGATAGCATTTGATAGTGACCAAGCTGCAGTCGAAAAAAACTATCTAAAATGCCGTCAGGGGAATGAAAAAAATATACTACCCTTACTTTTGGATCTTACCAATCCAAGCCCTAATATCGGTTGGGCAAATTGTGAAAGGATGACGATTGTAGAGCGTAATACCGCAGATACTGTTCTGGCTTTGGCATTAATCCATCATTTAGCCATTAGCAATAACGTTCCTCTAGACAGGATTTGCAGATATTTCCGCTCCATTGGAAACTCATTGATAATCGAATTTGTTCCCAAAGATGATTCGCAAGTAGAACGCTTGCTCATATCTCGCGAGGATATTTTCGCTGACTACAATCGGATCTCTTTTGAAAACACATTTTCCAAGCACTTTGATATTAGACAAGCGGAAAAAGTCCAAGACTCTTCCCGTTACATTTACATGATGGTAGGCCGATAATTGGCAGCTAAGATATCTAAATATCCCCCAATTCTGCATCCATTCTTATTTGCGCTTTACCCAATTCTGGCGTTACTCGCATTAAATATCGAGGAGGTGAACCTTTCCACAGGAGTTCGACCAATTGGTATTTCAATGATTTGCTGCATTCTCTTCTTATCAGTGTTTAGGATAATCACCAAGAATTGGTATCGTGCAGGCATAATTACGACGATCCTTCTCGTCTGGTTCTACTCTTATGGACATATATATAATTTCATCGAAGATCTGTCTATATTCGGCTTTACCATTGGTCGACATAGATATTTGACATTCTTATGGATGTCTTTAAGTGGCGTTTCCATATGGTGGGTAGGCAGGCGACTACAAGCACTATCTACAACCACAAAGTTCTTTAACTTGATTTCTATTGCCATTATCATAATACCGATTTCCCAGGTAACTCTCCACGGAATAGACTCGTATAGATCAAACCAAGAAACTGCAGACAAGCTTCTAGAAGGCACCCAAGATGAGAGAATAATTTCCCAGAACCAAGCATTTCCTGATATCTACTATATCATTTTAGATGGGTACGCCCGGGATGATACATTAGCGAAGCATTATGGAATAGATAATTCGGCATTCCTTAAACAGCTTGAGAGGATGGGTTTTTATATTGCTCGCTGCAGCCAATCAAATTATGCACAAACACAGCTCTCATTGGCATCATCATTAAATTTCGACTATTTGGATAATATTAATGATCGCTATACTGCTGGAAATAAAAGCCGTCTTGGTTTAACACAACTGATTCGTTCCAGTGAGACTCGTGAGATTTTGAGTAATATGGGCTACACAATCCTCACTTTTGATAGTGGATATGAACCTACCCGAATTGAAAATGCCGATATTTACTTTACCCCAGGATTTGCATCTGAGATAAATGATTTCGAGAATTTGCTATTACGAACTACATTTGGGCGGATATTTAGCGAAGGGATAGCAATTCTAAACCTTCCTCCTGATTGGGAAAAGCGTGACAAATTGCACAGAGAACGAATATTATTCACTCTGGAGCAGTTGAATAATCTCCCTGATTTGGGTGATCCGATATTTGTTTTTGCACACCTCATAATCCCCCATTGGCCTCATGTTTTCAGTCCTGATGGGCAAGCCGTTCACGAAAATGCCGACTCTGTCACCGGATACAGTAACCAGGTCCAATTTATTAATTCTCAAATCATACCAATTATTGATAATATAAACTCAGATTCGGAGATTGAACCTATCATAATTATTCAAGGAGACCATGGATCAATAATAGAATCGCCCAAACAACGGATGAGTATACTTAACGCCTACAAATTTCCAGAGCCGTTGAGATCCAATCTGTACCCTGGTCTCAGTCCTGTGAACACGTTTCGCTTGGTTTTCAATTATCTTATAGACAGAAAGTATGAGTTGTTGGAGGATAACGCCCTGTTCTCACATTACGATAACCCATATGTGTACCAGGTCATTCCTAATGATCGCCGTGGTTGTCAACCGTAACCTCAATATTTAACCAAATACCACCCCTACTGATAGAATATGAGTAGTCTTACTATTTTGTGGGTACCTAACTACCTATGAGAACACAAATTATTCATCTGGATGCACACGACGATCACGTGAGTGCCAGGGACAAGATGGGGTGGACTCAAACCCAGAGAATTATCTTGGTTTGGCCAGATACGGGTGTAGTACTCGATAAACGGCTCGATTTGATATTATTAAAAAGGCACAGTCACACGTTAGGGGCCGAGTTGGCTATTGTCGCTCCGTATAGGAAAGTTATCCAAAATGCTAAAGATCTCGGAATTCCTGCATATAGAACCCTTGCCCGTGCAAAGCGTTCGAATTGGCAAAAAGATAGCCCTACCGTTTACCCTTATGACCCGATTTATCAAAAGTTGACTCAAACAAAATTTAACAATGATCAAAAACGAATCGATATTCAATCACCAGATAGATCATTACCTTTCGAGATAACTAATCCGCTGATACGACACTTCGTATTCGTTCTGGGTGTGATTGCAGTTACTTGCATGGCCGCAGTATTCGTCCCTAATTCAGAAATCCATATAAAAACCGCAACATATCCTCAAGAACTGTCTATGGCATTATCAGCAGGAACTGATATCAAAACAGTCAGTATAACCGGAGAAATCCCCACTGAAACTGCCTCAATAATTGTCGAAGGTAGAGCATCAATCCCAACCACCGGTACTACGCTTTACCCTTCAACGTATGCAGAAGGTCGCGCCTTACTGACTAATCTAAGTGAGAATCCAATAACCTTAGAAAAAGGTTCTATCTTCAGATCATCTGATGATCCACAACAAAGGTATGAGACCATAAAAAGCATAACCATGGCACCAGGAGGTGAAGATAGAGTTCAATCAGCTCTTCATGCTATATCTCCAGGTGCGTCTAGCAATTTACAAGCAAACTCAATATTAATTTTAGAAGGCCCAGAAAGTACATCAATCATTGCGAGGAACCAACTCCCCCTGAGCGGTGGTAAAGATATTATCGTTCCTGCAGTTGAACTTGTTGATCAACGAAAGTTGTATCGGATATTAGAACAACAGCTCCGCCAATCCGCCCTTGAAGATTTCATTGAAGATTCCACAGGCACTTATCAAGTGATTACGCCGACTTTGGTAGTAAAGGAAGTAATCCACGAAGAATATTTTCCATTAATTGGGCAACCTGCAAATCAAGTCGATCTTGAACTGCAGCTCGAATACGAAGTCCAAACTCTTAGATATGACACAGTGGTCGATCTTATCCAACAAGTTATGGATACTCGCTCCGCGATGGGATTTACTGCGGTTGACTCATCGCTTCAAATACATAATATTGGGGAGTTTTCTTTGAATGACAAGGGGAATTTCTCATGGAAAATCAAAGCCGAGCGAAATCTAACCACACAAATAGAAGCTAATGATGTTGCAATCGCTAGCTTAGGTTTAGCGCCTCCAAATGCGATAAGCATATTGATGGAAAAATATGCACTGTCCGAAGCCCCTGAGATCATTTTATCACCTGAATGGTGGCCTCGGATGCCACTATTGCCTTTCAGAATCGAGGTAATTATCAATCGGACAAACCAACTTGGTAGTTCAAAGATATCCAGACTATGCAATAGAATGTGAAATTTAATATGCGGATAATTGCCATCGATCCCGGAGAGAAGAGGATTGGAATAGCTATTAGTGATCCCACAGGGACAATTGCCAATCCTTTGACTATACTGCTTCACAAATCTAGAAAAACAGATGCAGAAGCTATCAAACAATTAGCTGAGCAGTACGAAGCAGAGTTAATTGTGGTGGGTGTCGCGCTTGATTCTGAAAACCAGCCAACATTGCAGAGTAGGCGCTCAACTCGCCTTGCCGCAGCTATTCGTAAACTATCTCATTTTCCAGTTATCATGTGGGATGAAAGCAACAGCTCGAATGCGATCATCAAAACTCAATCGAAGTTAAAAAAAACTTCAGGACGAAAAAGGAAACCGATTGATGATTTGGCGGCCACATATATTCTACAAACCTACCTCGATTCCCACTCAGAGCATACTTAATTTCCACTTCATTACCTTTGCCTAGAAAATAGATCATATATGGATAATAGGTCCTGTTTTTCCAAGTATATATCGTGTACGATCATTGTCGCAATATGTATTGCTTTTTTCATTCTTGTAGTCTGGATTATCAATCCAACACAAAGAGCCATGGAAGTGCTCGGTCCAGCAGATACGAGTTTAGGTAGACTGGATCAAACATGGTTGGCCATAAAACTACTATACCACCAACAGTCAATTACCACTCCAATAGCTGAAATCGCTCCAAATCAAGTTGTTTCCATTGAATATGGAGATGATGTTGATTCAATAACTCATAAGCTCGAAGGGCAGGGTTTGATATTAAATGCCGATATCTTCCGAGATTATCTGATCTTCCGAGGATTTGATCGGACCATTCAAGCAGGAAACTACACCATGAATGCGGGGATGACCGCAAAAGATATCGCAACCGCTCTCCAAGATGCCACACCCAGTCATGTGGATTTTTCGATCTTGCCTGGATGGCGTTTAGAAGAAATCGCCCAATCACTACCAACGACTGGTTTGGAGATTTCACCCGAAGAATTCCTAATCGCGACGAATTCAAAACCAGAAGGATATTCTTTCTCCCCGTACTTGCCTCAAGATTCCACGATGGAAGGATTATTGCCACCAGGCATGCATAAAGTACCCCGTAATATCTCTGTAGAACAACTACTGGATCAATTGCTTTCAACATTTGAAACACGACTAACGCCCGAGATTCTTCAAGCTTATCACAGGCAAAAGCTATCTCCCTATCAGGCACTAATATTGGCTTCTATTGTCGAAAAAGAAGCTGTGAATGATGCTGAAATGCCGATGATAGCATCAGTATACGTCAATCGTCATTCCACTGGAATAAAATTAGACGCAGATCCAACAGTTCAATATGCACTAGGATATGATGAAAACCAAAATACCTGGTGGAAATCACCATTAAGCCTGATTGACCTCCAGATCAATTCTCCCTATAACACATATCTCAATCTTGGTCTTCCTCCTGGACCGATATCTAATCCAAGTCCATCTGCCCTTCAAGCAGTTGCTTTCCCAGAGGATTCTATATTTTTCTATTTCCGCGCTGCTTGCGACGGATCCGGAAATCATGTTTTCTCAGAGACATTTGAAGAACACAAAGCTAATGCATGCCCATAATATCCCTGGTAGACTAGCATTTTGAATACCCTGGTTCTCATCAAGCACGCAATGCCCTTAATTGACGAGAGATTCCCCGCATCAACATGGCATTTATCAGATGCAGGTCGGTATAAATGTGAAGATCTCAGGGAATCTCTTTTCCAATTTTTTCCAGCAAACGTCTACAGCAGTTCGGAACCTAAAGCTATTGAAACTGCCGAGTTGTCAACTTCCAGCTATTCAACAGACCAAATCACCACCGACTGGCGCTTAAATGAGCATTATAGAGAAACCTATCAGTTTCAGAGTCAGATCCAATTTGAGACTCACATAAAAGAATTCTTCGATTATCCTGATAGAAAAATCTTTGGCGAGGAAACTGCTGATGAAGCTTACATAAGATTTAATACGGCGATTCAAGAAATACTGTCAAATGGAACACCAGCACAACACTCGCTTATATTCTCCCATGGTACGGTAATCTCCCTCTGGGTCTCTCGCTTCCTAGATATTTCACCATTTCCGCTTTGGAGGAGGCTGACTTTACCATCATATATAGTAATCAAACATAATAATCCATCCGAGTTTGAATTAGTTGCTATTGTATAGTAAGATTCTGGTACTCTCGTCGAGATCAATCCACAATATTCAGACCAGTTGGCCATTGAACCCAACTTCCAAAAAATGGATAAACGATCTTTACATAACTCCCCCGCAAGATATCACTTCCTCCCCTACTTAGCCCCTTTCTTCTTGTGATTTGTTTTTTCACTCTTAATTTCGCGTTGGATAGGTAATAATGCTACTTGAAGGACATCATCTATATGCTCAACTGGTATTACTTCAACCCGGTCACGTGCTTTTCTTGGAATATCTATCAAATCTTTCATATTCTTCTTCGGAAGGATTATCTTTTTTAATCCGGCACGATGAGCAGCAAGTACTTTCTCCCTGACACCTCCAACCGGTAATATTCTCCCCCGGAGAGTAATCTCTCCGGTCATACCTACTTCGCGATTCACAGCTCGATCAGTAAAGGCTGAGGTGAGGGAAGTCGCGATCGTAATCCCAGCACTTGGTCCATCTTTGGGAATTGCCCCCTCCGGAATATGAATGTGAATATCAACTTGTTCGTATACACCTGGATCAATCTTAAAATCATCGGAGCGAGATTTAAGATAAGACAAGGCAGCTTGCGCAGATTCTTGCATTACATTTCCGATTTGCCCAGTAATTTGTAAGTTCCCCTTTCCCTCCATCAGCAGGACCTCAACTGGCATAATCTCACCACCAAATTCTGTCCATGCAATAGCCGTGGCAACGCCTATCTCATTCTCGCGTTCTGCCTCAAGGTTGAAAAATTGTGGTGGGCCAAGGAAGCGTTCAACCTCAGCCGCTCCAATTCTTTTTGGAAAGCGCCGCTTCTCAGATTTTAGTCGTGCAATTTTTCTCAGAACCTTGCCAATTTCCCGTTCAAGATTCCTAACCCCAGCCTCATACGTATATTCGCGGATAGTTCTTTGTATCGCAGATATCGAAAAGTGGACTTCATCCGTGTCTAAACCATTCTCCTCAATCTGCCTAGGTACTAAAAACTTACTAGCAATCTCGATCTTTTCTTCTTCAATATATCCCGGAAATTCGATTATCTCCAATCTGTCAAGTAATGCTGCCGGAATTGTAGAGGTGGTATTAGCCGTTGTAATAAACATGACGTTTGACAAATCATAGGGTAGTTCTAGGTAGTGGTCAGAGAATGCATGATTCTGCTCCAGGTCTAATACCTCGAGCAGTGCCGCAGCAGGGTCACCGCGAAAATCCTGACCCAGTTTGTCGACTTCATCCAACATGAATAATGGGTTTTGATTTTCTGCCCGGCGCATTGTTTGCAGAATTCTTCCAGGTAGAGCACCTATATAAGTTCGCCGGTGTCCCCTTATCTCAGCTTCATCGCGGACTCCACCAAGGGAAAGACGCACGAACTTACGCCCCAGGGCATTCGCTATCGATTGCCCGAGGGATGTTTTACCGGTTCCAGGTGGTCCAACAAAACATAATATTGGTTGACGAGAACGTTTGGGTTTCAACCCTCGCACGGCAATGAATTCTAATATACGTTCCTTGGCTCTAGGCAACCCATAATGATCCCGTTCAAGTACGTTGGCAGCATGCTTGACATCCAGGTTATCCTCGGTGCATTGTGACCACGGCAGTTCCAGAATCCATTCGATGTAGGTCCTTATGATCCCCACTTCTGGAGACATCGGTGGCATTTGGGCAAGTCGATCAACTTCCTTGATCGCACGGACTTCAATTTCTTCAGGCAAAGAGACAGATTCAACACGTTTACGGAATTCAAGAATCTCCCGCGACCAGATATCTCCCTCGCCAAGTTCCGTTTGAATCGCTTTCATTTGTTCCCGCAAATAAAACTCCCGTTGAGTGCGATCAACCCCGTTTTGGGCACGGCTGTGAATTTTATCTTCTAGTTCTAATACGTCTACTTCTCGAGCTAATAAAGTAACAACTTGATCCAATCTCTTCAACGGATCGATTGTTTCAAGAAAAATTTTTCGTTCCGATACTGGTGGTGATATCGCGGTCACAATCATGTCAGCAAGCCAGCCCGGATTATCAATATTGAGCGCATAAAGATAAGCTTCATCGGGCAGGCTGCGATCCAATTGAACACATTTCTGGAAAAGTTCCAGAGTGGTCCGCATAGTCGCATCCATGTGCTGGTCTACTTCACTAATTTCATAAATCGGTTTGGCTTTTGCAACAAAATAAGGGGATGTCTTTACAAAATCAACTACCTCGATTCTGCGCCTGCCTTGAACTAACGCAGAACTCGATCCATCAGGCATATTCAACATTCGACCAATCGCTACCTCAACCCCAATTGTAAGTAGATCGTCCTTTCCTGGTTCATCCTGATCTGGGTCCCGTTGAATTAATGCAATGATAGTTTGGTTCTGTTTGTGTGCTTTTTCCACAGCAAGCATAGATACTTCACGCCCGATGAAAATGGGTGAAACCATATGCGGAAATATTACGACATCGCGGAGCGGTATGACAGGGCAGATGATCAAGCCATCATCATTCGGAGACGTATCGGGAATTTTATATAACTCTTCGGTGCGGCGATGTAATGTCTCTCCGAAATCATCTTCATCATCATGCAAATACCAATCATTATGCCTCATGCATAGCTCCAATCAATCTGAGATAACCCTAAATACTTATATTGCGATTTTTTCTCTCCAGCCAAGCTTCACGCCCTCCTGCAGCAATAAATACACTTCCCGTAACTAATAGCACTTCTTCATCAGCTAATTTCTCCATTGCAGCATGGGTGGCACTGCCAACATCGGAAAATTTCACCACCGGTACATTATTTTCCTCGACGGCCGCAACGATAACTTCTGGTTCCATGGCTCGGGGATGGTAGGATTTAGTCGCATAGATCTTTGTCACGATTGGCAACAACTCTGATAACATCCCTCTTATATCTTTATCTTCGGATGCACCAAATACCAATACAACTCGTGAATCGGAAAAATATGCTGATATTGTTTTTACGAGTTTCTTTATAGAATCACGATTATGTGCTGCATCGATAATTACCGCTGGTTTTAGCTGCAAAATTTCAAATCGAGCCGGCCAATTGACAGCAGAAAATCCTCTCTGGATGGCTAGTTCACTAACTGGAAAGCCATCTTGGTCAACAATTTGTAAGGCAGCATATGCTGTTACTGCATTTTCCATTTGATGGTCCCCCAGCAATGGGATTGATATTGTCATGTCATGACTATCAGATTTCCCATGAATAGCTGAATCTGCATCAAGGTTCTTCCATATCTTTAGTACTTGCCCAGAATGATTAGCGGTAATTGACTGGTAAGAATAATCAACGCCCACTTGAACCAATGGAGCATTCTTCATTTCTGCATTGTGCTGAATTTCAATCCCCGCTTCCTGGACTTGAGGAGAGACAACAACAGGTATGGTGGGTTTAATAATGCCAGATTTTTCTCTGGCAATTTTGGTTAGCGTTTCACCCAAAACGTAGGTGTGATCTAATGAAATTGAAGTGATTACAGAAACGAGTGGTGTGATAACATTCGTTGCATCTAATCTCCCTCCAAGGCCCACCTCAATTACAGCAATATCCACACCAACTCTAGCAAAATGCAATAAAGCCAACCCGGTTGTGATTTCAAACGTGGTGAGTTTAGAAATTCGACCAATTTCCGGCTTAATCTCATCAACTAGACTTACCAAATCAGATTGTGATATTGGTAGCCCATTGATTTGTATTCGTTCTGTAAAATCATGTAAGTGTGGAGAGGTATACAATCCAACGGTATATTCAGCAGCATGCAGAGTGCTGCTGCAAAAAGCTGCCACCGATCCTTTTCCTTTGGTACCTGCAACATGAATCGTTGGGTATTTATCTTGGGGGTTATCAAGTGCTGTGACCAAAGCACGCATATTATCCAGCGTGAAAGCTTCTGGTGGAAAATTATCCATGCGCGTTTTGCTGTAATCCACGAAGCTGAAAACATAATCTAGAGTCTGTTGATAATTATCTTCCTTCTCATTCACAGTGGCATTTTAACCCCAGGGAATATACAAGGCAAGAGGACAGAATTTGTCAATATTCCAATCATCTAGCTATATTGATTTCCATTAAAAAATTACCCAACCAAACAACCACCACTTAAGTAGCGAAATCAACCAACATTCTCACTCAAATAAGTTGGTTGGTGAGCAATAACCGAGTTCCAATGATAACTCCCAGACATGATTAATCTCAAGAAAATTCCATAACCCAGATTATGAGCTATGTGATATTGATGGTAAAATCGCACCTTATGCTAATACGGCTAATCAAAGGAATATTGTGGGCAGTATCTATTCTGCTATCAATCACTGTCTGCATATTTATGCTTCCAAGGGTAATCTCTGGTATCTACTCCTGGTCGAAAATAACAGATGTTCATAATGCTCCCCGACGGGATGTGGCGATCGTATTTGGTGCTGGTCTTTGGTGGGATGGAAGCCCTACACCAGTCCTCCGAGACCGGATAGAAACGGCTGCAAAATTATATTTCTCCGGCAAAGTAAAAAAGCTTTTGATGAGTGGTGATAACCGTTTCCAGAACTACAACGAGCCCGGAGCGATGCAGGCATATGCCATCGAGTTGGGAATCCCGGAAAAGGATATTGTTTTGGATTATGCTGGGCAGCGAACATATGACACTTGCTATCGAGCCCGCGAGATTTTTAAAATCAGCGAGGTACTACTCGTAACACAGTTATTTCATCTTCCACGTGCACTCTACACCTGTAATAAACTAGGTATAAATGCAATTGGAGTTCCCGCAAACAATCACCAATATCGGAAGGGATCGACAATCTTTTGGAATTTGCGGGAACTCCCCGCAACATTCGTTGCGCTTTGGCAAGTTCACTTTTCCCATCCAGTACCAATTCTCGGCGAATCTGAACCAATCTCATGGGAGGGTTTGGAAAATGGAACGATCTGATGGATTAGCTATCATTCGGGAATTCGTAAAAAATGAGAACCTCATTCGGCATATGTACGCTGTTGAGGCAGCAATGCGTTATTATGCCGAGATGTATGCTGAAGATGTGGATATATGGGGGCTCACCGGACTTCTGCACGATTTCGATTGGGAAATTCACCCCTCAATGGAAGAGCATCCTCAAGCCGGGGCACCAATCCTACGTGAACATAATGTACCCGAGAATATTATCCAAGCAATATTAAGTCACGCTGACCATACGGGAGTACCACGAGATACCGACATGGAGAAAGCACTATACGCCTGTGATGAAATTACTGGCCTAATTACCGCCGTTGCTCTTGTCCGACCATCTCGATCCTTGCACGACCTAAAAGTAAAATCCGTGAAAAAGAAATGGAAAGACCGGTCCTTTGCCGCTGGTGCTGATCGAGTTGAGATTGAGCGAGGGGCCGAGGAATTTGGTATAGACCTTTGGGAACATGTTCAAAACGTCATCGACGCAATGGATAGTATCTCAAGCCATTTAGGACTATCAGGCGAACCTATGAAAACTAGAAAATAAAAAGGCGTGTGTCAAAGTAGCACACACGCCTTTTACGTAGCAATGAATATGATCAGGCTAGTTATTCTGTTACTTTCCTAATATCATAGCACCCTACACCACATTCTTCAATTAAACTGAGTATGGCATTGTATTCTGGTTCTGTTGTGACGAGGACTTTACCATCAGCCAAGTATATTGTGACCTGAAGAGTATACGCTTGAAAAATCTCCACAACATCACCATTGCGAATGATTTCTCTGACATCTTCCCAAGCAACCTCATCACCAGCGACGGGAGATGGATAGGGGTTATACGGAACGATTTCTACCGGCATTGGGTAAGGTTGGTCTGGATTTACTGGATTTACCGGTTTCTGAATCTGTGTTGGCTCTACGGCTGGTGCAGTCGTAGGAATAGTCTCAGCTATAGCAGGTTCATTTGTACTTACTGGAGCAGGCATTGAGTCTGATTCCGGGCTTTCATTCTGACAAGCAGATAATAACATAGTGAAAAGCAATACAAGTGAAACCCCAATGACCTTGTAATTTCGCATTATTTATCCTTGACTAAAAATAGATGTAAAATCACGACTTAGCACAATTGCTCAGAATTATACCTGACATTCCAAATTTATTGAGAAATTTCCTGCTAGCACATAATATCAGAACGAACATAAAAATTGACAATAATCCATAGTTCCAATACACTATTCATATATTGGCTACACGAAAGTCTAATTCATAATGGAGGTTACAATGTCCGCTGAGATCGTTAGTGCCCATATCACATCACAATCGCTCGTAACGCCAACGATTAACGCCTGGCGAGTTTATTTAGAAGACCAAGACAACTCTCCTCACACAATCAAGGCATTTGTTGCAGACATGAGCTTGCTTGCAACCTATCTCCCTCCCGACCGCCGACTGGATGATATCACAACAACGGATCTCAACAATTACCTCGATTGGATGCAATCCGGACGAGGAGTACCATGTAGCCCTAAAACCTTGTCACGACGTATTACATCAGTCAAATCATTTTTCCGCTGGCTACACGGAAATGGTGTGATCATGGTAAATCCCGCTGAAAAAGTTATCTCAAAATCGGTGATTAGTCCTCTTCCCACAATTCTGACTAGTGAAGAACAATTGCTAATTCTTGAGACCGCCGATAGGCACCGCTTTTCAAAAAAACCTAATGCCAGGTACTATACATTGATCTCATTGCTACTGAGTTCTGGAATTAAAAAGGGGGAGTGCCTGGCGCTCAGCCTTAACCATGTTGATTTGGAGACAGAGAACCGCCCGCAGATATTTGTCCGCTATTCAAATGCGAACCAACGATATAAAGAGCGAAATATCCAGCTACCAGACAACTGGCTTACAGCATATCGTGAATATTCCGCACAATACGAGATTTCAGATCGCTTGTTTCCCTGGTCCCAGAGACGCCTAGAATATCTACTTGAAGATATTAGCAACGAATGTGGTTTAGAAAAACATCTCTCTTTCGATATGTGCAGATGGAGTTGTGCTTTGAACGACTGGCAAACCTATACCGAGAAAGACAAAGTTCGCCAAAAATTGGGCATATCCAAGGTGCAATGGCGTGAGGTAAGATCAAAACTCGCTAAATTAGCTCAATTGGATGATACCCAATCCGAATAATATCAAATAGACCTCTATTTTAAATATTCAAACCAATACACTCCGCTTGAAGTATATTCATAAGGGGTCATGAAGGAATGCTTTCATCATGGACACATTCTGAATCTGAAAATTATTCGATGCCCTGGGAAGATACCCAAACGTAAATATCGAAAAAGGATCTTTAGTCTACTACTGTTCTTCACTCCGGAAAAGCTAAAATCTTATCAACATCTCCAACGAAAAGTTAACAAAACGATACAAAAAGAATCAATGAAATTTGACTTATGCATATCGTTCCTCACATGGTCTTACTATGAGATAGCAAAGCAATCATTGGCAAATCAGAAATCTTAAGAATCCTAGGTAACATTTTGTCAATAAGACTTTGGTATGCTGAACAGCTCTCAAGGACTACAAAAATAACATTTAAACCAATATAAATATTAGGTTGAATTCTTCTTATTATTTATGCAGATAATAGGGAATCCTGTTATATAATATTAATGTGTTCACTCGAAAGTTTGAGTTTTGCATGCATGTTTTCTAGATTTCTGGACTAATTATTCCAATAACATATTTGGTGCAAAATCACTACTTGGAACCTTTAGCGGATTACAAATCTATTTGCACGCATCGTGAAGGGGTCAGAGAAATATTGGCAATACATCACAAGGAGGTGACCAGCGTATACTTCACTTAGTTTATATATTCATGCGACCTAATTACAATAGATTCGAATTGTAACAAAAGGAGATTTTCAAATGGCACTTGGAGGTTACGCACACAGAGTTGCTCATGTTGATTTGAGCAATCAAATAGTTGACTACAAACCTCATCCAGAAGAATGGATGCTCAAATATATTGGTGGTCGTGGTATAGGTGTGAAGTACGTCCTTGAAAATGGAGCCAATGTAGACCCATTATCCCCAGATAATATCCTTTGCTTCATGAATGGACCACTTACAGGTACTCCTGCCAATATGAGCGGCCGGCTGGCTGTGGTCACAAAGTCACCGTTAACCGGAACAGTCACGGACAGCCACCATGGCGGATGGTCTGCCGCTCGCTTACGCTGGGCAGGTTTTGACGGCTTGATATTTAAAGGCAAGGCAGAGAATCCGGTTTATGCCTTCGTCAAAGGGGATACTATTGAAATTCTGGATGCTAGCGATGTATGGGAGAAAGGAGTACACGACACTGTAAAATACTTCCAGGACAAATATGGAGAAAAAGACCTCTCGGTGATTTCAATCGGACAGGCGGGTGAAAATCTCGCTAAATTTGCTTGTTGGGTCAATGAAGATGATCGAGCTAGCGGTCGAGGTGGGACTGGATGCGTTGGTGGCAGCAAGAACTTAAAGGCTATCGTAATAAAAGCAGATAAAGCCATGCCAAAGGCGAAAGATGTAGATGCCTGGAAACCCGCACACGACCAAGCCCTGGCGACCATCATGGATGAAAAAAATATCACCAGTCCACGCAAAGGTGGTCTTTCTGTATATGGCACGAACGTCCTTATGAATATCACCAGCAATATGGGTGCACTTCCAGCACGCAACAGCCAATTGACATCATTTGGCGAAAATGCCGAGCTGATAAGCGGTGAATATGTCAAAGAAAATGTTTTAGTTAATGACCCAACCTGTCACGCTTGCCCAGTAGCGTGCAAGAAGGAAGTAAAAATCACCGAAGGACCATATGCGGGATTACAAATGGAAAGCGTCGAGTACGAGTCTGCTTGGGCTCTCGGTGCGAACTGTGATAACGCAGACATTGGCAGTATCGCCAAATTGATCGATTTAGCTAACGATTACGGTTTAGATACAATCGAACTGGGTAATGTTCTGTCCGTGTACATGGAAGCTTCTGAGAAAGGTTACTCAAATGGAGCTGGAGGGCTTAAGTGGGGCGATTACCAAGGCATGGTCGCCACCGTTGCTCACATTGCCAATCGAGATGGATTAGGAGACACATTGGCTGATGGAGCTGCTCTTGCCGCTAAAAAATTTGGTCACCCAGAAATCAGTATGGATGTGAAAGGGCAAACTATCCCAGCCTATGACCCCCGCGGCATGAAGGGTATGGGTATAGCTTATGCTACCAGCAACCGTGGCGCGTGCCACCTGCGGGCTTATACGCCTGCAAGTGAACTGACTTTGATCCCGCTACCGACTGATCCACTCGAATGGAAGGGTAAAGGAGAACTTACGAAAGTTTTGCAGGACATCCATGCTTTTTCTGACAGCCTCGATCTATGCAAGTTCAGCGCTTTTGCTGAAGGTACTGAGGAATATGCTCAACAGTATTCGGCAGTTGTGGGAATTCCTTACAGTTCCGATGATGTCCTGAAAACTGGTGAGCGGATCTACAATCTAGAACGCTACTATAACAATCTCGCTGGATTTGGTGAAGGTAGTGATTACTTACCCGACCGGTTTACCAAAGAACCGTCCACTATGCCAGGGTCAGAAGGTCATGTTTGTGAAATCGATCTGATGCTGGAAGAATACTATGATGTTCGTGGATGGGAGAATGGAATTGCCCCCGAAGCGAAATTGAAAGAGTTGGGTATTCTATAAACGCAATAACTGCGTTTCCATTACAGAGCAGGGCTCGAAATTATCGAGCCCTGCTTGTTCTGAAATTGTAATCTATTCGATCTTGCTTCAACCCCCAGCACGCAGCAATTTTTTCTCAAGCTTTAGTTTAAGGTCCTTCCAGACTTCTGGATCGGCCTCCAGTTCAATTCGGACCTGTCCTACAACCAAAGATCCGATTTGGAAATCTTCCATCTGATAAAGATTGGCTTTCCAACCATTACCAATGACCATATTCTTTCCATTTTCTTCAGCACCAAGTTCAGTGAGGTACTTCTGTAACAACCAGATTGGTATTCCACACATTTCTTGAACAAATTGAATACTCTCACCTTTACCGCCGCCAACCGCAGGAAATATATCGATCTTATCATTGGCTTGGATCGGCGTGGATAGAGCTTCTTCTAAATATGGAGAATCCCTTCCATTAACGAAGACATGAACGTGTTGGTATAGATTGCCATCGTCATCGAGAAGCTCTCTTTTTAGCCGGGGATATTCATTAATTACATGATTAATCATTTCCTGGACTGTCACTCCGGACTCAATATCAAATTCTATTTCCTTCTGTCCGACGATGTCCCTTAGTGTTGCATAGAATTTTATCTTCATTCCCGTCCTTATACTCTTTGCTCAAGCTTTCCAGGCTTCACGAAATATGATTTCGATTGATTCTGATATCCCAATTGGTGATGCTTAATTTGCCTTAGAAAACTGCATCTGAATAATGGTCTCGGTGCTCCCGGTAATCCGTACAGATTGAGCTATTTGGATACCCGGAACCCAAATAATTTCGTTGGCTGAATAAAGCAATGGAATCTTGTTCCGGACACTTTGCGGAATTTTGTGGTTAATCATTAAATCAGCAATTTTCATTGTCCCATCCCGCATCCCTAATGGAGCCAGGCGATCGCCAGCTTGACGCGTTCGGAGATACAGTGGATTATGTAGTTTTTCGGCATCGAACCAAGCAGAAAAAGGATCTGAATTCATCTTTATCTCTGACAGAATGATCGAGTTTGCTGGCAACTTGCTAGTGTGCAACTGCCAACCACCAGCAAAATGGTGGCAATGGGGAACAGTAATTTCGATTACAACACCAGGATCGATCGTGGGCCAATTCTGTCGATCTGCCTTATATATATCCGCTGCAATTAGGATTTGGTTATCCCTTAGGTTTATCGATAGGTCATCAATAAGATTGCGGCTCCTTGAGCGGCCAGGATTTTTGATGAATTCAACTGCATCACTGATAGCTCTGAAATCTAGATCGAGACAATTTTGATGGAGTGCTTCTACACCTTTCCGGAGTAGATATCGCTGCATTGCTTGATGTTGAGATAGGAAGTTCTCTCTTTGAAGAATCACATAATCATCTTTGATGTCAAGAACACAATCTCGCCAGGTTGCATCGACGATTGATGTAATTAGTTGATGATCACCTGCTAATATATTTCCCATCCTAAATAAGCTATGCTTGAATCCGGGATTATAACTCTCCATTAATGGAAACAGTTCATGACGGATTCGATTACGCATAAAGCGCTGATCTTTATTTGAAGAGTCAATTACAGGCTGCAAACCGCGTTTTGCCAAATAGGCAAGAACTTCATGTCTCCAAACATTTAACAATGGTCTCACAAGAGGTATCGTTTTTGACCATGGATTTGGTTTTGAAATAATTTGCATTCCTTGCAGTCCTGGAAGACCTGTACCTCGCAGGATATGAAGCATGATCGTTTCAATCTGATCATCAGCAGTGTGCCCAACAAGGACAGCTTGGGCACCAATTCTCTCAGCGTTTTCGAATAAGAAACGATATCGAAGGACTCTTGCAGCAGCTTCAATCGATAATCCATTCTTTGAAGCGTAATCTTTGACATTTGCTTCGCTACAGATAATCGATAAACGATAATGATGAGCAATTTTCTTTACAAAATCCGCGTCAATATCTGACTCATTCCTCAAACAATGATTCATATGAGCAATAGTGATCTTATATTTCTCATTTTCAATCAGATCAAGTAAACACAGACTATCTGGGCCACCGGATAATCCAATCAGGAGATGTTGTTCAGGTTCAAATTGCCATTCTTGATGTAAAATAGCTTGTAAAGATCTGTTCATCTTGTGAAAAATTATAGTCGATTAGATCATGTATCAACCAAAATGTTCATAAGAATTACGAAGAAATTGAGCTACACCACGTATGAGGAGTATATATGGCCGACAGAGTCCTCTTAGTTGATGACGATCCTGATACTCTGCGTCTAGTAAGTTTAATGCTTCAGCGCCAAGGGTATGATGTCGAATCCGCAAGCAATGGCGCCCAAGCATTAAAAATGATCGGTTTGGAATCACCAGATTTAATCCTGCTGGATGTGATGATGCCAGATATGGATGGTTTTGAGGTTGCAAGACGAATTCGATCAACCACTTCTTCGGCAAATGTACCGATCATTATGTTTACAGCTAAGGCGGAAGTAGAAGATCGAGTAAAGGGATTTGAAGCAGGTGCTGATGATTACCTCACAAAACCCACCCAACCTCGCGAATTGTTTGCTCATATGAATGCAGTGTTGAGTCGATCGAAGCTCCCTAATTCAGCCTCATTGTCAACTCTACCCTCTGAACGAGGTCAAGTGATCGGGGTGATTGCGAACAAGGGGGGACTTGGTGTCACTACCCTGGCAATCAATCTGTCTGTCATGTTGCATAAAGAGTACCGAAAAGATGTTAGCCTTGCAGATTTCCGACCAGGGCAAGGGCAAATTGGGCTTGACTTAGGATACCAAAAAACAGATGGGCTTAATTATATTTTTGATAAGAATCCAAATGAAATAAACACTGAAGCGCTAACCGAGAAAATGGAGCATCACCCAAGCGGCATAAAAATTTTGCTTGCCTCGCATCACCCAAGGGATAGCAGGCTTGTGGACTATGCTGAACACTATGAAAAAATTACTTCCCACCTATCAGCTGCAACAGACTGTCTCGTTATTGACCTTGGATCACCGCTTTCACGGACCAGCCGAAAAATCCTGCCCCTTTGTGACAAAATTGTGCTCGTTGTCGAACCCGTACCGACTACATTAACCCAAGCAAAACTTCTATTGGATGATTTTCCCCAATTTGGCGTAGATCTGGATAGAATATATGTGGCGTTAGTGAATCGCGTACAATCTGGAGTACAAATGTCATGGAGCCAAGTTCAAGAGAAACTTGATAGAAGCCTCGCGGTAATTTTTACCCCGATTCCTGAACTCACTTACCAATCCTCTTCTAATGGTGTACCTGTAATCATCCAACATAGTGATAGCTTAACAACTCAACAATATCACAAACTAGCTGCTAAACTTCTTTAACGCATTCATTTCTTTGATGAGTGAAGAAACAATAAAAAAGATTGGTCATCTAATACGAACCTGCAAATATACAATTGCTATCTCAGGTGCTGGTGTATCAACTCCATCCGGCATCCCAGATTTTCGTTCTCCAAACAGCGGCTTGTGGGAAACGTATAATCCATTCGAAGTCGCTTCTCTCAATGCGTTCCGACACCATCCTGAGCAAGTTTATAATTGGCTAAGACCTCTGGCAAAGTTGATCTCACTTGCACCCCCAAATTCTGCCCATTACGGACTCGCAAAATTGGAGGCAGCTGGGTATCTACAGAAGATCATTACGCAAAATGTTGATAGCCTGCATCAAAAAGCAGGCTCAAACAATGTTCTTGAAGTCCATGGTTCATTCCGGACACTTACTTGCACCTCTTGTTTTAAACAACACGATTCTTCAGAATTCTTTTCCATGTTTATTCAAGATGGAAAGCCCCCGCGCTGCAGATCATGTCGGAGAATTCTGAAACCAGATGCTATTCTATTTGGTGAACAATTACCAGCACAAACCTGGTTACAAGCAGTTGAAGCATGTCGCAGGTGTGATTTACTGATGGTAATAGGCTCCTCATTAGAAGTCATACCTGTTGCAGGATTACCGATGCAGTCGATTGAAAACGGAGCCCATTTAATCATTTTAAATCAACAAGAAACCTACATGGACATCCGTGCTGATATCATTCTTCGAGAGGATGTAGCCGAAACGATACCTGCTGTAGTAAATGAGGTGCTGGATGGCAAATCCTAGTCTCGCAGAATCAATAGAAAGATATCAAAAGCTGCTCGAAATCACACAGGATCTCGCCTCGACACTCGAGTTGGATACACTCTTAAAGAAAATTGTCAATGCAGCAGCGAACCTTTGCGCAGCAGAAGCCGCCTCTATCCTCTTGTATGATCAATTCAAGGAGCAGCTTTATTTCCAGGCGACATCAAATTTGGAAGCACCTGTTATGCGTGGGTTAAATGTTCCAATTGATTCAAGCCTCGCAGGTTGGGTTTTAACTCATAAAGAGGCGGTCATAATTCCTGATGTAAGTAAAGATCCCAGATACTTTGAAGAAATTGCAAAAGTAACGAATATCAGCACAAAATCTTTATTGGGGATTCCTCTTGTTACGCAGGAAAAAGTTATTGGTGTCTTGGAGTTGATAAATAAGGAGATTGGCGAATTTTCGAATGAAGATCTTGAAATCATCTGTGCCCTAGGCGCCCAAGCTGCAGTTGCAATTGAGAATACACGTTTGTTCCAGCAATCTGACCTCATCTCCGAACTTGTTCATGAGCTAGGCACACCACTGGCATCGTTGAACACAGCAACATATTTATTATCCAGACCAGACCTCCCAAAAGAACAACTGGAAGAATTGGTTCTTATACTGCAGCAGGAAATCAGCCGTCTTACCGACATGACTACTTCATATTTGGATTTTGCACGGCTAGAGTCGGGAAGAACCAAATTTCAGATTGAGCAAATCTATCTATCTGAATTGTTGCCTGAAGCGGTGCAGGTCATGAAAGGGAAAATCGAAGAAAAACATCAAGCTCTCGTGGTTGAACCTGTAAAAGGCGATGGGCCCATAACTGGTGATTACAATAAACTATTACAAGTGGTGATTAATCTTCTGAGCAATGCAACGAAATATACACATGAAGGGGGACAAATTAGACTTTCAGGAGAGGTCTCACCAAATGAAGCCTTGATCCGCGTTGCAGATAATGGGCCAGGTATACCGGAAAATCAATTATTAAATGTCTATGAACGTTTCTACCGCATTCCCCGCACCCAGGACCGCGCCCAAGGGAGCGGATTAGGTCTTTCAATATGTAAGCGAATAATCGAAGCACATCGAGGCCATATTGAAATACAAAGCACAGTTGGTGAAGGAACAACATTCATTATCCACTTACCAATTTTCCCAAATGCTAAAGGATAGTCAACAAGAATATCTATTACCGCGTTCTCAAAAGTAGCAGTTTCAGGCAGAAAAATAAACTTATAGTTTGGGACTACAGTCCGCTGCGTGAGCCTTTCCTTCCAAATTGTCGCTCTAACAGATCCACGGATAAATGAATCATCGTTGGTCGCCCGTGAGGGCAGGTTCTCGGGGATTGACACTGCTCTAAATCAGACAGCAATTTCTGTTGCTCTGCACCTGAGAGTACTTGTCCGGCTTTGATGGCTGCTCGTTTACAAACTCGCGCAATGATCCGGGCTTCAACTTGTTGCTGAAGAGGAGATTCATCTTCTTCAAAGTCATCAATAAGTATCCTCAGTGCAGCTTCAGGTTCAATATCAGTCAATAATGCTGGGACTTGCCTAACTATGAAAGTGTTCGAACCGAAGGGCTCAATAACAAATCCCAGTTGATTGAGTATGTCCAATTGCTCCTCCAACATGGAAGCTTTCGTCATAGAAAACTCTATTGAAACAGGTTGGAGTAATCCTTGTGAATCGATACTATTGTTATTCTTCTGCCCGTTTTCATAGGCAGCAAGATACCTTTCAAACAAAACTCTCTCGTGAGCCGCATGCTGGTCAATGAGATATAAACCATCTGGGCCTTCCGTTACAAGATAAGCAGCCCCGACTTGACCGATCAATCTCAATATTGGAGTCTTTAATGAAGAAAACCCAGGATGATCAGATGTAGCCTGAGTTTCCGGAATTTCCTGAGTGGATGGATATTGCCAACCCACGGACTTTGGTAATACGTCTGGGCTTGCATCCGGAGAAGTTATAGGTGCAGTGTGCCACGTATTCTGCAGCCAATCTGAGTGCTGATTGAGCTCTGGTATTGGCGAATGCGCCAAAAGCGATCGTCTGGCAGCTCTTTGTACAGCCCGGAAAACTCTTTTTGGATCTTTAAAACGGACTTCAGCCTTAGCAGGGTGGACGTTTACATCAACGAATTCTGAGGGTATTTGGACGAACAAGTAACCAAAAGGATATCTACCTACCATCAACATTGTATGGTATGCCTGGTTGAGAGCCGTCACTAAGGATGGATCCTGGATCGGTCTCCGATTCACAAAAAAGTAGATATCTCTTCGATTAGATTTTGACCTGTTTATCGGACTGATAAATCCATTGATCGAAATATCATCTTCCTCTGCAATGACTTCAAGCATCTCTCGCGATACTTCGACACCCATAATTGCAGCTAGTGTTTCTCTCCGATCATTTAATCCGCTTGTTTGGAGAATTTTCTTCCCTTCTCGGAAGAGTTCAAACCGGACCTCTGGATTTGCCACCGCATATCTCATGACAATGTCGTCAATCTGACGTAATTCTGTCCGATCGGTTTTCAAGAATTCCAACCGGGCAGGAACATTGTAGAAAAGCTCTTCGACCTGGATAGAGGTTCCCTTAGGCGCTCCGATAGATTTCTGATATACAATCTGACCTGCCTCCACCCGGATACGGTTGCCACTTCCATCTGATCCCCTCCGGCTGGATATCGTCATACGTGATACGGATCCGATTGAAGCTAAGGCTTCCCCACGAAAACCTAACGTGCTAATATGGAACAAATCATCAGCTATCGTCAATTTACTTGTCGCATGACGTTCTACAGCTAATGAGAGTTCGTCAGCCGATATACCACTTCCATTATCGGACACAGAGATTATTCGTTTTCCTGCGCCCATTATCTGAATTGAAATATGATCGGCACCTGCATCAAGAGAATTTTCTATTAACTCCTTGACAACTGACGCTGGCCTTTCAACGACTTCACCAGCTGCAATTTGAGAGGCTACATCTACGGGTAAGATTTTGATCGGCATGAGAGTATTATAAAGGATGGGTGCATTCAAAAACAAGTATGGCTGTTTACCCGCCAATAAACCGAACCATGATGGTTCCTCCAGACCTTATAATATAGTGATGAATGATAAAGTACTGTTTTTCGATCTCGATGACACCTTATATGATCATAAGTCCGGTCTTTGGGAAGCCATCCGCGATCGGATGAACACCTTTCTCCAGGACCACCTCCGATTATCATTTGAGGAGGCTGTCAATCTACGCCAAGAATATTACCAAACATACGGTACAACTTTAAAGGGCTTACTCATCAAACATGATATCGATGTGAACGCTTTCCTAGCCTATGTGCATGACGTACCATTAACCAAGTATCTCAAACCTGAACCTCAAATCACTGCTATGATCTCAGCTATAAATTATGCAAAGTTCATCTTTACCAATGCTGATAAAGCCCACGCGAAACGTGTTTTAGATCACTTGGGATATACTAATATTTTTCAGAGCCTGATTGACATTCGAGCATTGGAATTCCACTGCAAACCTGAACCAAAAGCTTATCAATTAGCCATGGAGCGAGCCGGGGTTTCTGAACCAAGCAAATGTATATTGATTGATGATTCTCTCCGCAATATACTTGCGGCTCAAAATTTCGGCTTTTTAACAGTACTTGTAAATAGTGGTTGTACCTATCCAACAATAAATATGCAAATATCCTCCATTTCCCAACTACCAATTGTCCTAAAAGATCTATGATATTATCCCAACCTCAAGCTGGACGATAACTACACATTTTGATATGTGGTTGTCCCTATTATCGTACATAAGGGTATGCAATGGATCTTGATCGCGTTCCAATTGTTGTCTGTGGTGTCATTTTCATGGTTGTGGGAATAAATGCCGCCATTTATGCGATGGCTAGTCGTGGCGGAACTATCCGGCAAATTGAGTTAGGGAAGCGGATGTTCCAGCGTCTGCGACGACCTTGGGAACCTGAAGATAGAGCGCTTGAGGACCTATCCAGGGCTGTAAAGAAACTCAAGACCGGGAGTGATGACAATAACTTTCCCGATAACAATTAATGATAATCTTTGGAGAAAAAGATGGATAAGCAGATATCTCTCGAGGAGGCTGCCAGACTGGTGGAAGCGGGCACTTCCCTGGCCTTAGGAGGTATGACACTCTACCGAAGACCATTTACCTTCACTAAGCAGCTCCTCCAAAGACATACAAAATATGGACAACCAGACAACCTCACTCTGATCACATTCACTGCAAGCTTAGAGTCCGACCTGCTTGTAGGCGCTGGTCTGATATCAAAAGTCCGCACCTGCTATTTCGGATTAGAGATATTTGGCTTAGCACCAATGTATACCTATCGCGCCAACCGCGGGGAAATTGAAGTAATTGAAGAGTCAGAGGCAAGCCTTTCATTTGGACTCAAAGCACAATTGGCTGGGGTGGGTTTTATGCCGGGTCTGGGATGGCTTGGAACAGACATGCTTGCGATCAGGCCCGATGTAAAGACCATTAATGATCCATACTCTGGTGAAGAATTAGTTGCATTTCCTGCCATTCGACCTGATATAGCAATTATCCATGCATTGAAGGCGGATATTGCCGGTAACGCCATCATCGGAAATAACAAAGCAATCGATGAGGAGCTAGTAGGTGCGTCACAAGTCGTCGTTGTCACCGCCGAAGAAATTGTCTCAGAACTCGAAAAAGCTGATATTGTCGCTCCTTATGTTGATGCAGTGGTTCATGCTCCGTTGGGCGCATTACCTTCATCCTGTCATCCATATTACCCTATAGATGGAAAGGCAATCATGGATTACATTGAAAAGGTAGGTGACCCTGCCTCCTTCCAATCGTTTTTGGATGGATATTTGCAATAAGCTGTGAAACTTACGTCCTTATTATCTGTACTCTTGCATAACGTTTATATTGCTCTAATCAAATTATGGTACTCTTAACTTGCAGGAAAGATATAGTATTACTTGGAGTCTGAAGTTACATGAGATCAAAGACATTTCTGGGGATAACAATCGGACTGGTATCAATCATTTTGCTGATTGGCGCATTCTCAGCAGGATTTATATTTTCCCAATACATGAACACGAATTCCACTTCTGCTGTCACTATGCTCCCATATTTTGGGCAATTTGGCCGCATCGACCAGAGTGAGGCTGGAACCCCACAAGATCTTGAAGAGTTATTTGAACCGTTTTGGCAAGCATGGGATTTAGTCCATGAACAATATGTTGATCAACCCGTGGATCAGGAAAGCCTAATGCGCGGTGCGATCGATGGCATGCTCGAATCATTAGGTGACGCTCATACGACATATATGGAGCCGGAACAGTATGAGATTCTCACTACGCACCTTGAGGGAGAAGATGAATATGAAGGCATCGGTGCGTGGGTAGACACAACTGGTGATTACCTTGAAATTATCAGCCCAATGCCAGGATCTCCAGCTGATATGGCTGGATTGAAAAGCGGCGACAAAGTATTAGCCATTGATGGGGAAGATATGACCGGTATTGATGGTGAAGTAGTTCGCAAGCAGGTTCTGGGACCCGCGGGATCTTCACTACAATTAACAATCCTGCGTGAATCAGAAGAGCCATTCGATGTGATCATTATTCGCGAGAGCATCAATGTACCAAGTCTAGAGAGTCGTATGCTCGAGAATGATATCGCTTACATACATCTATTTCTGTTTGGAGACAATTCGAAAGAAGAATTACGGCGATCACTCGAAGAGCTATTTGATCAGAATGCCCAAGGATTGGTTCTGGATTTGCGAGGTAATGGCGGTGGATATCTGCAATCTGCTATTGATGTTGCATCAGAATTTATCGCGGATGGCATTGTTATGTATGAAGAGTTTGGTGATGGTGAACGAACCACATATGAAGCGCGGAAGGGTGGAATCGCTACTGATATTCCAATGGTCGTGCTGATCAATGAAGGCAGCGCTTCTGCATCGGAAATCGTTGCAGGTGCAATTCAGGACCGCGGACGTGGCGTCCTGGTTGGTATGAAATCATTCGGTAAAGGGTCTGTTCAAGTTCCCACAACATTGACTAATCAGCAAGGAGCCGTTCGTATTACGATTGCTCGTTGGCTCACACCTGAAGGTCGAACTATTCACGCCCTTGGTCTTGAACCCGATTTTGTTGTCGAAATTAGCGAAGAAGACCGGTTGCAGGGGATTGACACGCAGTTGGATAAAGCAATTGAAATAATATTTTCCCAATAGAGCAACCTTCAACTAGCGGTAAATTAGTAATGTTACGACTTGGAGGAGTAGATGTTTGTCTTTGACATACGTTACCTCATGTTCATGATACCTGCCATGGTACTCATGGTAGCAGTTCAGTGGTACGTGAGTTCTGCACACAAGAAATGGAGTCAAAAACCGGTCAGGAGCCGATTAACCGGTGGCCAAGCAGCTCAGCGCTTGATCATCAGGAGTGGTTTACATGATGTGAAAGTCGAAGGGATTCAAGGTAACCTAACAGATCATTATGATCCACGAAGCAAGGTGCTTTCCCTCTCCCGTGGTGTCTACCAAGGCAGTTCAGTTGCATCCCTGGCTATAGCAGCCCACGAAATTGGTCATGCTATACAAGATAAGGAAGGATACGGTCCTTTACGGTTAAGGGCTGCTTTGATTCCTGCGGTAAATATTGGCTCATACCTTGGTTGGATACTAATAATTCTAGGTATGCTTTTAAGATTCAGCGAGCTTGCTTGGTTAGGCGTGATCGTATTTTCAGGCGGTGCCCTATTTGCCTTGGCTACCATACCGGTCGAATTAAATGCTTCATCGAGAGCTAAACGACTTCTCACTGAAACCGGTCTTGTATCGGGCGAGGAAGAAAATAAAGGTGTGAACAAAGTATTGAATGCAGCAGCATTAACCTATGTAGCTGCCTTAGCAACCGCAGTGCTCCAATTGCTGTATTTTGCGTCAATGGTTTTTGGAATGGGTGGTCGACGTCGTTAGGTTCAAGAAGGTCTAGAAATACTCAGCCGATCAACTGGTCTTTTCGCTTAATCTTCTTCAAACTCACACTATGTCCAATAATTGGCCATACCCACGTATCGCATGCGCTTTGCTAATAAGTGTTTTTTTTGCGGGAGTTGCCGGAGCTATTGCTGGAGGTGCTGCTGTCTATTATTACCTAAACCAGCAAGCAGACGCCTCAATACCAGTCTCTGCAGAAATCAGAACACCTCTCCCTACGATAGCTGATCAGAGATACCTGGAAGATGGAACTATCCCAAGGGTGGTTCAACAAATCAGCCCGGCAGTAGTAACTGTCATCTCAATTATCCCTGGCAGGCGTTCATTTTGGATGCGTGCAGCCGATCAAGAGATCTCCGGTAGCGGCATAATCATCTCAAAAGATGGTTACATAGTAACCAATAATCATGTCATTGAAGATGCTCAGGATATCTTTATTATTCTGGTAGATGGTACAGAGCTTGAAGCTCAAATCATTGGGTCTGATATCTACGCTGATTTGGCTGTATTAAAGGTTCAGGCTGAGTCATTACCGTCAGCATCCTTTGGTAATTCAGATTTTCTTCAGCCTGGCGAATCGGTCATTGCTATTGGATCTCCTTTGGGTGATTTCAAGAACACAGTAACTACCGGTGTAATCAGTGCAACTGGCCGGGTTATTGATACAAACCAAGGATTCCAGATTGAGAACCTAATTCAAACTGATGCAGCCATCAATCATGGGAATTCCGGAGGACCTTTAGTAAACCTTGCCGGTAAGGTGATCGGAATAAATACATTGGTCGTGCGCGGAAATGGATATAGCAGTGATATCGCTGAAGGACTAGGTTTTGCTATTCCATCTAACACTGTTCAAGCGATCGCCGAACAAATTATCCAGCAAGGATATTTTTCACGCCCATATTTGGGAATTCGCTGGCAGCCAATCACTCCAAGCATTTCACAGGCTTACGCCCTACCAATCGAATGGGGTATTTATGTCAGTGCCATCATCCCTGGCAGTCCGGCAGAAGCAGCTGATTTGCGTCCAGGAGATTTAATCACAGCCTTTGAAGAAATTGCCATTGATGAAAACCACACATATATCAATACTCTGTTTTCCTTCAACCCGGGAGATACGATCACTTTATCGTTAATTCGGGATAATAAATTGATTAGGTTACCAGTAACATTCGGGGAAACACAATCATAGCAACTTGCTCATGTGGGGATACTGCAGGTTGTGATGATATGTAGGCTACAATTCCCATTTCATTATCCAGTATAATCAGCACCATGCGCAAGTTCATTTTTTTTGCAATTTTATCCCTCACCGTATTCTTCGTCGTCACAAACTTCACAGAAGTGCAGTCGATATCTGATACGATTAGAAACGGGGATTGGCGTTTCCTGTTATTTGCACTGATTGTCCAGTTTCTGTGGTTAGTAAACATCGCCCTATCATATAAATTCATATTCAGCTCTCTGGGATTAAAAGAGAGAATACCTAAACTTATCATACTCTCTTCAGCAGCAAATTTTGTAAACGTTGTCGCTCCTACCGGGGGGATTGGCGGGATGGCGGTCTTGATCGATAACGCGAAGCAGAAAGGGGATTCTTCTGGACGCACAACCGTCGCAGGAGTCTTGTTTGTGCTGCTTGATTATATTGGTTTCTTGTTGGTACTAACTCTAGGGTTAATCGTATTATTCCGAAGGAATAATTTAGGTACCGCAGAGGTAACTGCTTCAGCAATTTTATTTTTCGTTGCCGTAATTATGGCCTCGCTTCTCATTATTGGTATGAAATCACCGCGCACTCTTTCTCGGATTTTCTACATCGCTGCATCAAGCCTGAACCGGATATTTATCCTTTTACGACGTAAAAAACGGGTCTCTGCGTACAAATCCTACCGGTACGCCCATGATATAGCCACCGGTCTTAAAGAAATCCGCCGCAGACCGGAAAGATTGATTATCCCTGCAGGGCTTGCATTGAACAGTAAGCTCCTGTTAATTTGTGTCTTACTGCTAATTTTCCTATCATTTGATGTGTCTTTCAGCATTGGAACGATCATCGCTGGATTCAGTATTGGTTATCTTTTTTTCGTTGTTTCACCAACTCCATCTGGTTTGGGTATTGTTGAAGGTGCAATGACCCTAGGACTCGTGTCATTATATATTCCACTCAATCAAGCCGCTGCTGTTACGCTGGCATATCGCGGAGTTACATTCTGGATCCCTCTAATTATTGGCTTGCTAGCCTTCAGAATGGTAACGGGGAGCAAGAAAATCGAACCTGCTCTCGCTCAATAACAGGGTGATCGTACTGGATCGCTTTGGTGTAATAAGTACCTTACGCCTGCCAGTTTGACCAAAATCACCCCTTCGGTTATAATCCGAGTTTGTCAAAAATTACCGTAATCAAGCTCTTAACTTGACATAATCTTAAGCAGAGCATAATTGAACGCTCAGAGGTTTTAATATCATGCCAAAACGAACGTACCAGCCAAAAATTCGCCGTCGAGCACGGGTACATGGTTTTCGAGCCCGGATGGCTACGAAAGGTGGGCGAAACGTCCTGAAAAACCGCCGTTTGAAAGGTCGCTACCGCTTAGCAGTGACTAAAAATCAGCATGTAAAGAAAGTAAACTGGAATGGTTAATATTCCAAATGGCAATTAGGACGAATTACTGTAGTCATGACCTGCGCTATTACCAACGTTGAATCGCAGTTTTCGATTAACGAGAGCGACCGATTTCAAGCGGGTGAGACGTTTTGGAAAGTCATTTGCTCACCCGCTTATCGTGTTAATTGCATTACCAAATGATCGTGACCAAACCCGCGTCGCAGTGAGTGCTTCTCGGTCGCTTGGGAATGCAGTTGCTCGCAATCGCGCGAAGAGAAGAATCCGTGCTGTACTTCAAAATCTCAGCATGAGCCTAATTTCAGGCTATGATTTGGTAATCATTGCCCGTAGACCACTCCAGGAAGCCTCTCACCAGGAGCTCTTTCACGCAATATCATCAAAATTATTGGAAGCCCATCTACTTAAGAACAACCATGACAACAGATATCAATCTCAACACTGAGGATTTACCAGAACCTCGCCTGCAGGATCTCCCAAGAAGATTCAATTACATTCCTCGTTTTTTGTTGTTGGGATTCATACGAATTTATCAGTTGACATTTTCGCGCACACTTCCAGCCAACACATGCCGTTTCCACCCATCATGTTCACATTACGGTTATCAGGCGATCTATAAATATGGAGCGATCAAAGGTGGGTTCATGGCTGCCTGGCGTGTTATTCGCTGCAACCCATTCAATCCCGGAGGATATGACCCTGTTCCTTGATCCCGGAGCATATAATACGTAATATACGAAACCATAGATGAAAAAAGAACAATACGTAATCCTACTCATATTCGCAATTCTTGCAGTGCTCCTTACCGGTTGCATGGGTGGAGCTGCAAGTACAACAACAAGCTGGCCAGGTCTCAGCGTCTATGATGAAGTAGCCTACTTGGCATACAATCAATTTGTGTATGCCATTGACGCTGCATCCGGTACAGAGCTTTGGCGCTTTCCGAATGAAAGCGATCGAAACGTATCCTTCTACGCAGCTCCCACAATGACAACTGACGGTCAGCTCATCATTGGGGGATACGACAAAGTGCTCTATAGTATAAATCCCGAAAACGGTACAGAGAATTGGGCATTTGACCAAGCCGCTGATCGTTATGTAGGCTCTGCTCTTGCAACTGCAGAAGGTATTTTTGCACCTAATGCAGATTACTCTCTGTACGCAATCGATACAAATGGGAACCTCAAGTGGTCATTCCTTGCCGAAGAAGCTCTTTGGGCAAAACCCACCTCGGACCCTGATTGCACCTGTATATACATACCATCCATGGATCATCGTATCTATGCAATCAATGCTGAGAATGGAGAATTAGATTGGAAAACCGAACCACTTGGAGGGGCTATCGTTGGTAGTCCTTCTTTGAGTCCGGAAGACGTTTTATACACCGGGACTTTCAACAATGAAGTCATCGCCTTAGACGCTGAAAATGGCAGCAATATATGGACACATCCTGCTGACAACTGGGTCTGGGCTGGACCTGCTCTCAATGAAGAGCAAATATATGCGAGTGATCTAAACGGGAACTTATACGCTCTCGACAAGAGCACGGGGGATATTTTCTGGCAAATAAACCTGGAGAGCGCGATAACCGAACCGGCACTGGTCACACCGGATGCGATTTATGTTTCAACCGAGAATGGCACTCTTTTTTCAGTAAATTCCGATAAAACGATCCGGTGGACGCGTGAAGTTAGTGGCAAGTTGAATGCTGCACCTGTACTGGCGGGTGAGTCAATATTAGTTGCAGTAACAGATGGTGATGAGCTAATCGTCGCTTATGATGCAAATGGCAATCAACAATGGACCTTTGCTCCTAAAGAATAATTGCTAAACGGAATATAAATATGGATATCTCCTCTATTTGGAATACAATCATTATCGAGCCAATGGTAAATACATTGCTCGGAATATATTCAGTGCTAACAAGCTTATTTGGCCCTGAAAACATGTTCGGCCTCGCCATCATCATCTTTACCATTCTTATTCGTTTGATCACGTATCCGCTTACCTACCAACAGATGAAGAGCGGTCAGGCCATGCAGGACCTGCAAAAATCGAAGGAATGGCAAAATATCCAGAAAAAGTATAAGGATAATAAAGAAAAGCTTGCCCAAGAACAGATGAAGATTTACCAGGAAAAAGGGGTCAGCCCGTTCAGCTCCTGTTTACCAACCATCATCCAATTCCCAATCATTATCGGTCTCTATCAAAGTATTATTCGTGCACTGGCGGTAACTCCAACCCAGCTGCTAGGTCTATCTTTCAATATCTATCCATTTATTAATGCCGCCGCTATTATCCCCCTTAACCAGCACTTCTTATGGATGAACTTAAGCCAACCTGAGCGATTAAATATTATGGGGGTTGGCATTCCGGTGCTCACCATCCTTGTCGTAATAACCACATTCCTACAATCAAAACTCATGGCGCCTGCGACTGCCCAGCCAGGTGAGCAAGGTGCAAATATGTCCAGAGCGATGAATTTATACATGCCCCTGCTCATGGGTTGGTTGGCTTACTCATTCTCTGCAGGCCTTGCTCTATATTTCATCACCAGTAATTTAATCGGCATTCTGCAATACGGTGCCATGGGCAGATTAGATTGGCGGAACATTATCCCATCGAGAAAAACCGAGACAAAATAATATTGATTGGGAGAAAGCATTTTTATGGAAAATCGTACACATATTGAGATCATTGCTCCAAGCCCTGAAGAAGCCATAGCAGAAGGCTTACAGGAACTTGGACTATCAGAAGAAGATGTACAAATCGAAATATTAGATGAAGGCAGCAAGGGGTTATTTGGGTTAGGTTCAAGGCAATCAAGAGTCAAACTAACCGTCCTTACACCTTCAGAGGTTGATAAACCTTCAATCTCTCCCGAGAGTCTCCAGGAACTTGTTGCCCTGGAAGATGAAACACAGACGGTTGAGTTAGGACCGACTTCCGACACTGTTACTTCACGCGATAAAACGATGACAGATGGGGATGACTTTTCAACCTCACCTCTGGGGACTGAGGCAGTTGATATCGCCACTCAGACCGTGCAAGAGCTGTTGGAAAGAATGAGTATCAAAGCTGAAGTGAATGCCAGCTTCGGGTTTGGTCAAGAAATCCGTGGCAAAACGCCTATTTGCGTTGACATCAATGGGAATGACCTTAGCATCTTAATTGGACGCCAGGCTGAAACACTAAACGCTTTACAGTATATAACTGGTTTGATCGTTGGGAAAGAATTGAACAAGTCCATACCCATCATCGTGGATGTAGAAGGTTATCGCAAGCGGAGAGAAAAACAGCTCCGGGGATTAGCCAGACGTATGGCCGACCAAGCAGTTAATACTGGCAGAAAACAATTGCTAGAACCGATGCCAGCAAATGAACGCCGGCTTATCCATATCGAGTTGAGGGACAATCCCAATGTCATCACGGAGAGTGTTGGGGAAGATCCACGGCGCAAAGTGACAATAATGCCGGTTTCGTAACGACAAGTACTCCTGATTGACTAGATCATCAGTACTTGTGTAAAGCTTACAACATCTTCCTAATTATCGCACATGGTCGCAGGTACCTTCGCCCCATGTGCTTTTTCTTAGAATTTACTCGATCGGGTATAATCATCTCATGCATCCGATATTTTCAAACCAAACGATTGACTACCTTTTGGTAGGTCATATTACCAAAGATGTCTTTCCTGGAGGCTCGCGTCTAGGAGGAACGGTAACTTATTCTGCTCTTATGGCTCAGGCACTGGGATTACGAGTAGGAATCGTCACGGCAATCAGTGAGGATGTGTCACTCTCATCCTTCAGCGGTATACCAGTCATCAATTATCCAACCACCTTGACAACCACATTTGAAAATATCCAGACTAGTACTGGGCGCCAACAAGTTATCCATGAAGTTGCACCCACTATAACCCTCAATCAAATTCCCGAATACTGGTTGTCTGCATCCATTGTTCACTTAGCGCCGGTGGCTCAAGAGGTTGAACCTACCCTTGTACGGAATTTTCCAACCGCATTCATCGGAGTAACCCCACAAGGGTGGCTGAGGACCTGGAACTCATCTGGGAAGGTCTCATATTCTGAGTGGCCCGAAGCAAGTTTTGTGCTAGACCGATCTGGAGCTGCAGTAATCAGTGTAGATGATATACAAGCAGATGAAGAACGAATTGAGGAACTAGCTACCTACTGTCCAGTTTTAGCAGTAACCGAAGGGAAAACCGGCACTCGTCTGTACTGGAATGGAGATGTGAGACGGTTCAGACCACCAGAGGCGGATGAAGTCGATAGCACTGGTGCAGGGGATATCTTTGCGGCGACATTTTTTATCCGGCTATTTACTACCCGCGACCCATGGGAAGCAGCCCGCTTTGCCACCATGATTGCAGCCCAGTCTGTTTCCCGACCAGGATTAGATGCAATCCCATCCAAAGATGAAATTGATCGATGTCTTGTAGAGGTATTGTAGCTGAATGGGAAAAATCTATACGCTAGTGAACCAGAAAGGTGGGGTCGGGAAAACTACAACCGCCATAAACATCGGTGCATACCTGGCAAGTTTTGAGCAGCGCGTTTTATTGATCGATATTGATCCTCAGGCCAACGCCACCTCCAGCCTCGGTGTTGACAAGAACTTGATCAAAGGGGGGACATATGAAGTACTGCTTGATTCAGTGGAAATTTCTCAGCATATACTCCATAACCCACGCTTAAAAGTATCCCTGCTCCCCTCCTCTCCAGCTTTAGCTGGTGCTGAAGTCGAGCTTGTTACCGCCAATGAGCGAGAATTTCGATTGACCAACGCGCTCACAAGTTTGGTGGACCGTTATGATTACATCGTAGTTGACTGCCCCCCGTCGCTTGGATTTTTAACATTGAACGGCTTGGTAGCCGCCCGAGACGGGGTTATTATTCCGGTGCAGTGTGAATACCTTGCGCTCGAGGGGATTGGACAACTGACTCAAACACTTGCTCGGGTCAGAAAGGCATTTGCAACAGATTTAGACATCCGCGGTGTCGTTCTTACGATGCATGACCAACGCACTAACCTTTCAAATGATGTAATCGCCGAAGTTAAAGACTATTTTAAGACGCGTGTTTTCAATACGATTATCCCCCGCAGCGTCCGTCTGGCAGAAGCCCCCTCTTACGGACAACCAATATCGATATATGCCCCCACTTCAACAGGAGCGTTAGCCTATGCTCAGCTCACCCGTGAAATCCTGGTTGGTGATGGCATAGACATCCCAGTCTTGCAGGAAGAGTTCTATGGCTCGTAGAAAAGGATTAGGTCGAGGGTTGGATGCACTAATTCCGGTCCCAGATGCAGACCTCCAGCAGCCCCAACTAGAAGTCGCTATCCAGAAAATCTATCCAAACCCACGCCAACCTAGAGCATCCTTTATTGACGAAGAGATGAATGAGCTCGCTGAATCGATCACCGCCCATGGCATCATCCAGCCCTTAATCGTAACTTATAACAATATTAGCGATTCATATACTTTAATCGCGGGCGAGCGCAGACTTATTGCAGCTAAGTTAGCAAACTTATCACATGTCCCGGTGATTATTCGTGAAGCCACCGAACAGCAAAGACTCGAGCTAGCCTTAATTGAAAATGTACAGCGCAGCGATCTAAACCCTTTGGAAGCTGCCGAAGCTTACCGCCAGATGGTTGATGATTTTGATCTTTCTCACGAAGAGATTGCTAATCGGGTTGGTAAAAGTCGGGTCACAATAACGAATACAATCAGGTTGCTGCAGCTATCACAGCAAGTCCAGGATGCAATAGTCAACGATCAGATCTCTGAAGGTCATGCCCGCGCATTACTTGCTCTCCGGCATCAGCAAGCCCAGGATGCAGCCCTAGACACCATTATCCGGAAGGAATTAAATGTCCGGCAAACGGAAGAATATATCCGCAAGCTCTCTGGTCAAACAGCAGAAAGGAAAACATCCATCCCTCCCACATCACCGGAAGTTTCTGATTTAGAAGCTAAATTGCGAACTCGCCTGGGCACAAAAGTGAACATTCATCGCCGTAAAAACGGCGGTTCTGTCGTTATCCACTACTATTCAGAAGAAGAACTAAATCACATCATCGATACACTTTTCGGCGATGCCAGTTAGAACCTTTCGGAATAATAAGCTTCTCACAAATCACTCTGTGGGTTCCTGCTGATCATTCTTGGGGCAGTTGAACACTGGTTGTTCTTTTCAATTATGTAGGCACCCCCGCCGTAGACGTATATGCGCATCCTAACCAACGCGATAATTCATACCCTCGACACTCACAACCAACAAGCTAATACTCTGGTAATCGACAAAGGTGTTTTCCTTGCCGTTGGAGACAGCACCCTAGTATCGGCATACAATCGACCAGGCTGCGAAGTTGAAGATTTACATGGCGCGGTCATACTCCCAGGTCTTGTTGATGCTCATTTCCACCTTGAGCAGTACGCCTTATCCTTGCAGCGCGTAAATTGTGAGACACCTACAAAAGCAGCCTGCATTGAACAGGCTTCCCAAGCCGTTACGACCACTTCGCCCGGTCGGTGGATCATCGGGCACGGCTGGAACCAGAATGACTGGCAAACAGGTTTTGGGAATGCATCTGATCTGCAACGCATAGCCCCGGACAATCCAGTATATCTGACCGCGAAATCGCTCCACGCAGCCTGGGTGAATCGGACTGCACTGCAGCATGCGGGCATTGATGACAATACACCGGATCCTCCCAATGGACGGATAGAGAGAGACCAGAACGGCAGAGCGACCGGTATCTTGTTCGAGACAGCAATGGAATTGGTCGCAAACTGCATACCCAAACCCAGCCAAACGCATATCACCCAGGCGATCAAGGCTGCGATTCCAACCTTGTGGCAACTCGGCTTGACCGGTGTTCATGATTTCGACCGCCGAAGCTCTTTTATCGCACTCCAAAATCTGCAAAATGATGGAAATTTGAAGCTCCGTGTCCTGAAAAGCATCCCCATGGAGGATTTGGATGATGCCATCGCCCTTGGATTGCGAAGTGGGTTTGGGAACGATTTCCTGCGAGTGGGTGGGATAAAAGCGTTTGCAGATGGCGCGCTGGGTCCGAGAACCGCCGCATTGCTGAGTTCGTATGAAGGTGAAGAAGAGAACTGTGGAATGTTAATGCTCGACAGCGAGCAGTTATTTGAACTGAGCAGCAAAGCCAGCCTGCATGGGCTAAGTATGGCTGTCCATGCAATTGGTGACCGTGCCAACCATGAAGTCCTAGATGCTTATGCTGCTTTGCGAGCATTCGAAATCGAAAACGACCTAGAGCACCTGCGGCACCGGATCGAACACGTCCAGCTGCTCCACCCGGCGGACCACCATCGTCTCGCAGACCTTCGCATTGTCGCATCGATGCAGCCTACCCATGCCGTATCGGATATGTACATGGCTGAACGATATTGGGGAACGCGCTCAAAATTCGCCTATGCCTGGAAGACACAATTAGGTGAGAGTGCAATCTTGGCATTTGGATCTGATGCTCCAGTGGAATCTCCCAATCCATTTCTTGGGATCCATGCCGCCGTAACCCGCCAGCGGAGAGATGGTTCCCCAGACCCAGTTGGCTGGTATCCAGAGCAAAAAATCTCCATCACAGACGCGTTCAAAGCTTATACAATCGGACCAGCCTACGCGGCGGGTATTGAACACATGTCAGGGGTGATAAAGAAAAATTACTTCGCTGATTTGGTCGTCCTTGATGGAGATCCTTTTAACAGTAAGATCAACATGCTGCCAGAGATTATGCCTATTGCGACGATGCTCGCAGGTGAATGGATTTATAAAAAATAGCCCTCCATGGCAACCATGAAGGGCTACAGATACCGTTAAGAATTTCGAGTAAACGAAGTATATTTCCTACCAGTCTAGATCGTCTTCCCAATCAAACGCATCTAAAAACGTGGGTGATCCCGCCCGAGTCTCGAGTTCAGTTTCAAAGATGATCTCAGGCTCTTCGTACTGTTTGCGTTCATTCTTCTCGTTAATGATTGCTCTCCTATCTATATCATAATCCAGGTATTTTCGGTGTGTTGTGTTATGCCATTCGCCGGGCAATGATATAGGAACTGCCGCCCACGAGAAGTAACAAACCGGCTGCCAAAATCAGTATCAGACCATAATGGAGCGAGGACTGACCGTTCGAGGCCCCGAAGGAAGCCAAGCTGACTGCGGTTGGAGGACACTGTGGACCCTTTATAGCACCAACTAGCCCGCCATTCCCTGTTTTGACCACTACGTCCCCGGGAGACTCCTGGAATCCATCTGGATGGAAGATTAAGAATTGAAAGACGTGCGTTCGCTGGGGAGTTTGCCCCACAAGTTGGTCATCAGGAGTTTTGGGTTCGAATTTCACTCCATACACACCAGTACTGCCATCATTCCCAAAGCTTACTTGATAGTCAGCTTCCGCACAATTAAATGTCACCCCATCTGTACATTCAGGTATATCAGTTACAGTCGTTGTCTCATACGCATCCACAATATTGAACTGCGGATCCTTAAGCTTGAAAGATGTACACACCCCCAACGTCCAATGGCTGAGTCCACCACCTGTAGGAGGTGAAGGAGGCTCTGTTACAGCATACGTCCACTTTGTGACATTAGTATGACTTGTATTTTCAAAACCTAGGTAGCTTACAACATAGTCATCCTGAAGCGTCACCTGTTCAAGGATGGCAGCAAAAGCAACACCAAATATAAGCACCACCAATGCTATTGCGATAATTGAGGCTCTACGAAAATTGCGATACATGGGAAGACCTCCTGATAATTGTTCAGATGCTGTAGGAATAACGACTTAACCATAGCTTAATAATCTATCCCAATTATATACGCAATCTGTGATAATTTAACTGACAATTTTCTGACAGTTCACATCAGAAAAACTATACTAGCCCCCAAAACGATAGCCAGCACCCCAGACCGTCTTGATGTAGTGTGGCCGTGAAGGATCCATTTCAAGTTTTTTGCGCAGCCGGCGGATCGTTGCTTCAACAAGGTTAAGATCGTTCTCGATAACCTCATAGCCCCAGACTTTCTGCAGCAGTTCTTCCTTGGATACCACTACCCCAATATGCCCCATCAGATATCGCAGCAATCGGAATTCTAACGGGCTGATCTGGATCGTCTTTCCCTTCAGCTGCAGCCTCCGGGCATCCATATCCAGAAGCAGTTTATCGTAGAACAATCTTCCATCACCAGGTTTTTCTTGACGATAAGAGCGCCGCAGAATCGCCTCGATCCGGGCGATAAATTCACTTTGCCGGAACGGTTTAACGATGTAATCATCCGCCCCCGCTTCCAATCCATTTACAATATCCTGCTCGTTGTCCAAGGCTGTCAGCATCATGATCGGGACATCGGATCGTTTCCGGATCCAGCGGCAGGCTTCCAAACCATCCATGACCGGCATATTGATATCCAGAATGACCAGGTGGATCGGGTAAGAGCGCCAAATTTCTGTAGCTTGCAGGCCATTATCAGCCGTGATGATCTCGTACCCCTCATCCTGTAGAACTACCGCAATCAGATTGTGGATTTCTGGGTCATCATCGGCAAAAAGTATTCTCGGTTTTCTCATACTTCCTTACAGTAGCTAGTCAGGATATCCATTAATCAAGGATTCAGCCTGACCTTAAGGTTTTAAGCTCAACGCTTGAGTATTTTCTATATCGTCGAGCACTGCAGCAACAACCAAACGTTTTTTATAAAATCCAGTATTTGCATCCCAGTCGGTACAGGTTATTAACGTTATCGTCGAATTTTCAGTCGGCTTAAGCACAGACATATCGGTCTCTTCAATAACTTGTTGTTCACTGACCCGATAAGTATACACATTTTGTTCAGTGTAGAGGTAGACTCGATCGCCAGTTTGCAGAAATGATAAATTCTGGAAAGGACCGAACCCACCACTGCGCAGGGTGACATGACCTGCCAGGCCAGTATTACCGCCTAGACCAGGCCAGGATGTGTCCCCCATCCAGGCGACTTCCTGCTTCAACCCTCCAATCAGCCAGGTCAATCCATCATAGGGAACATACTTAACTACGGTATCCAAGTTAATAGCCGGGATGGCGATCCTATTCACCGGGCTGGTGTCCGGGGGTTTCTCTTCAGGAGCGGTTGTTGGTTGGAAGGTTGGTTCCGGGATTGGGAAATCAGGGAGTACTTCCGGTTCTTCAGTCTGTAGGTACTGAACCCAATATTCCGGATCACTGCTTTCAGCAACTGGTGTTGCTTGAATCAAGGATTTATTCGCTAGCATATTAAGCGCTAGGTTATTATCACTAAAGAGCGAGTTTAATAGGGTCGCAGCTATCAGAAATATTGCTGCTGAACCAGCCATAAGCACGCCAAACTTTACATACCAGCTATCCCACTTTGTACTATTGCGCCAGCGCCACACACCATAGAGAATTGCGACCAAACCAGCCAAACCCAGCAACACTCCACTTATCAGGGAAAGCCAAAAAGGCGTGGTTGGATAGGAGTTCTTTTCGAAACCACCTGTGCCAGGTAGAGTAGATGTCGCTAAAAGCTGGAAGCTGGCAACGTTCGACGATTTCGAATACGTGCTCCCACCAAACTTATACGTCATCGAGGCAGAATTACTTATGGTGAGGTTTGAGCTAGCGGTGGTATTAACCCGAGCAACTACTGTGATCGTTGCCGTCTCATCTACATCCAAGACATCAATCGTAACGGTTACTTTGCGCGTGGAAGTATTGGCTACTGCGGTGCCTTTCGTAGTTTTTGCACTCAGGATGTTCAGATAGCTCGAGAAAGTGTCTGTGACGATGACGTCCGTTGCTGCAGCCGTCCCATTGTTCTTAACCACAATCGTATAGGTTACATTTTGGTTAGTTCGTGCTTGACTGGGGCTAACCGAGAGCGTGACGCTTGGATTGGCGGTTCCAGTGCTTGTATTTGTATCCAAGGCGACATTGTTGTCTGTATTCGCTTCAATGCTGGTTGTTGAAGCCCGAGCCGCGTTGGAGAGAACCGTTACTGGACTAGGAAGAGCGTAATCAACCTGTGCCCTGATCTGAAATGAGGTCTCGTAATCCGGTGTGAAATTATTTGGAAATTTCCAAACATACGTATGTGCAGCAGGCACCGTGTGGGTGATATCCAGGGTATCGGTGATGTAAGTGATTTGGGCTGGGAATACATCAGTAATAACGACATTATTGGCAGTCAGTGTCCCAATATTACTCAAATCAATTGTATAAGTAATAATTTGACCTGGGATAACTGTGGTCCTGCCATCTGACATCTCGAGCAGCAGGTCACTGGTGTCCAAGGCGATATTCTGGGTGTTCAGCCCCTCAGCTATCGTGATGGTTAAATTTTTTGTTTGGTATCCAGACAAGGACGCTACCAACTGCGCCTGGCCCAAGGCTATTGGATTGGTAATCGTCGAGGTGAACGTGTACCAACCATTTGCATCTGTATGCGTGGAAACAAGTTCATTTGCATTGTCGGTAAACTCAATCAGGACATCTTCAATAGGATCATCGTTAGAAGCATCTGTAACAAGTCCGATCAGGCTGGTATCGGATACGAAGAAATTGACTGAATCGGAGTTATTATCTACGTTATAGTCGTTTTGATCGAGTGATATACCTTCGACCGAATTGGTGATAGTCGATCCGCTGGTACCTGAATTCACTTGGGCTGTCAGTGTTAATGTGGCCTGATCCCCATTTAGGATAGTTCCAATCGCCCATATGCCCGTAGCCGGCGAATAGACACCCGATGGCTGCGCGCTGACATAAGTTACGTCATCAGGCAGTTCATCAGTCACAACAACGGAGGTAGCATCCTGTGGACCTAAGTTATCTACCTGCAATGTGTACGTGACGATACTACCCTCTGCGGCTACAACGGGTTGAACTGATTTTGAGACCGAGAGGTCAACTCCTGTGATTTGTGTTTGGTCATAGGCGACATCATTTAATGGATTCGCATCATTAGCATTTTCAAGCACAGCGGTATTTGTAACCAGAGTAGTACTAGTAATATTGACCAATGCTGATAATCGAATCGGAGATAAGCTGCTTCCAGCTTGCAGTCCACTGGTATTAGGATG